>NZ_JBIAZA010000039.1:0-85745 GCF_042898655.1 Streptosporangium sp. NPDC000396 | reverse complement strand
GGTCGCCGCCGGACAATCATTGTGGGAAAGGCCATCCTTCGGGGTGGCCTTTCCTGCGTTTTGGGGGGTGTTCCCGGGGAACCGGGACACCCCCCTTTTTTTTCGGGTCTTTCCCCGGAGACCCCCAAGACAACGCCCTGCCCTTTTTTCGTGTGATCAGGCGTTCGGGGCGGCGCGGAGCAGCGGCTCGATCCGGTAAGGGATCTGGACGGACAGGGCGATCGTGGTGTCGGTGCGCTGGACCGCCGGAGAGGCCAGGATGCGAGCGATGATCTCCTGGAGGTCCGGCGTGCTGCGGGCGACCACGCGGCAGAGCAGGTCGGCCTGGCCGCTGGTGCCGTGCACCTCGAGGATCTCCGGAACGGACTGCAACGCCTGCACGGCCTCGGCCAGACGGCCCTGAGCTATCTGCAGGGAGACGAAGGCCAGGATCGGGTAGCCGACACCCTCGGGCGTGACCGTGGGGCCGAAGTCGGCGATGACGTTGCGAGCGGTGAGTTTCTCGACGCGGGCCTGCACGGTACCCCGAGCCACGCCGAGCAGGCGGGCGAGCTCGGTGAGGCCGATGCGGGGATGAGCGCGCATGGTCACCAGCAGGCGGCTGTCCAGGTCATCGATGGGCACCGCATCAGAGTAGGCGATACGACCAGTGGGAAACAGGTTTTACCGGGCGATCATGAGCAGATCGTGTAGTAAAACTGCTCGCTCTTGTCAACGATTCCGCGAATTGCTGTCATTTCATACATGTTCGAGGAAGCACAGTACTTCGCACCGGTGGCTACTCGTGACGACGGCACGGTCGAGGTCGAGCTCGCCGCGAGTCACCCCGGTTTCGCGGACCCGGTCTACCGGGCTCGCCGCAACGCCATCGCCGCGCTCGCGGTCGGGTACGTACCCGGTACACCGATCCCGACGGCCGAATACACCAGCCAGGAGCATGAGGTCTGGGCCCTGGTCAGCCGGGAGCTGGCGATCAAGCATCGTAAATACGCGACTGCGGAATACCTGGACGCGGCTGCGCGGCTGGGACTGCCCGAGGAGCGGATTCCGCAGCTGCAGGAGGTCGGTGACCTGCTGGAGCCGCTGACCGGATTCCGCTATCTCCCGGCTGCCGGACTGGTGCCGCTCCGCGACTTCTACGGCGTGCTGGCGGATGGTCTCTTCCACTCGACCCAGTACATCCGGCACCACTCCACGCCGCTCTATACGCCGGAGCCGGACGTGATTCACGAGGTGATCGGCCACGCCAACGCGCTCGCCTCGGATCGATACTCGCAGCTCTACCGCCTTGCCGGCGGTGCGGCCCGGCGCGTGGAGGGCGAGGAGGCGCTGGAGTTCATCTCGAAGATCTTCTGGTTCACCCTGGAGTTCGGCGTGATGATCGATCAGGGCGAACTGCGGGCCTACGGTGCGGGCATCCTGTCCTCCTACGGGGAGATCGAGGAGTTCCGTGGCATGGACATCCGGCCGCTGGACCTCGTCGCCATGGGCACGACCCAGTACGACATCACGAAATATCAGGATGTCCTCTTCCAGGCCGAATCGCTGGAGCACCTGGAAGACGTGGTCGGACAGTTCTGGGCGACCTGTGACGACGAGAGCATCGCCCGGCTGATCGCCGACGCCGACCAGAGCTGACCGCCGACCAGAGCTGACCGCCGGACCAGAGCCAGAAGCCCCGCCCGGCGTTCAAGGCTTGGATCTTATTCGGGCTAGGTTCCGCCCTGTCGTCTTCCGGCTTCGCTTTTCGGGATAGATCCCGATCATGCGTGACCGGAGGGGCGGTTGGGGCTCGTGATGAAACTGGTTTGTCGGGCGGCTGTGGCGGCGGCCGTACTGGCTCCCGTGGTGACGTGTGGCCACGCCGCCGAGGGCGAGACGGGCGAGACGGTGACTGGAATCGTCTCAGCAGCCGAACGGGCGGCGACGGCCGCCGGTGCCGCCGGGCGGGCGGTGGCGATCCCCGAGGACCTCGGGGATCCTGAGCCGCCGACCGTTCCCGCACCGCGGGCTTCCAGTTCACCGGCGTTGTCGGTCGTCCGGGAGACTCCCCGGCCGCCGGCGCCGCCGAAGGTCTCCGCCCCGGAACTCACACGCGTCCTCGACCGATTTCTCGCGCGCCACGGTGGCCGGGCGAGCGCCATGGTGCAGGACCTGGCCACCGACCGGGTCTATCGCTACCACCACGGTCTGCAGCTGCCCACGGCCAGCACATCGAAGGTCGATATCCTGATGGCGCTGCTGCTCAGGACACGATGGCGGGAGCTGAGCGAGCAGGACAAACACGACGCGAACCGGATGATCCGTTTCAGCGACAACGCGGCGGCCGACCGGCTGTATGAACGCATCGGCCTGGAGTCAGGTCTGGCCAGGGCCAACCGGAAGTTCGATCTCGAGCACACCTACACGCCGGCGGGCCGGTGCCTGAATCTCTACTGCTGGGGCATCACGCAGACCACCGCGGAGGACCAGGTCCGGTTGATCAGGGTGCTGGCGGGGGACGAGAGCCTTCTGGCCGAGAAGGACCGGGAGCGGGTGCTCCGGCTGATGGAAGACGTGACCCCCAGGCAGAAGTGGGGAATCAGCGCCGCGGCGTGTGAGGGTGGCCAGGTGTCGCTGAAGAACGGCTGGTTGCGACACGTGGCCAACCGGCGCTGGGCCGTCGTCAGCGCCGGGTTGATCCGGGAGCCTGGGCACGACTACGCCGTGGTGATCCTCACCGAGGACAGCCCGAGCATGAGGACGGGCGTCACCAAGGTCGAGGGCATGGCCAAGCGCATCCTGAACGCCTTCCGCGGCGAGCGAAGATGTGCGGCGAACGACCGTTACGCCGACTTGTCGATCAGCCGGTAGCCCACTCCACGCACGGTCTGGATCAGCTGGTCGTCGTTGTCGCCGAGGCGGGCGCGCAAGCGCTTGACGTGCACCGCGATCGTGTTGGTCGAGGTGGTGTCGGTGGAGTTCCAGACATGCCGCATGATCTGCTCGCGGGTGACCGTGCGATGCGCGTTGCGCATCAGGTAGTGCAGCAGCTCGAACTCCCGCAGCGGCAGATGGACGGTCCGGCCGTTCACCTTGACCTGGTACGCGTTCACGTCGAGCTCGACATTGCCGACCACCAGCGTCCGGCGAATCCCCGATTCGCCGGAGAACGCGGCCTGCACCAGGGGCAGGAGCTCGGGCACTCGGTACGGCCGGGCCACGCATGCGGTGGCTCCGGCCGCGAGTGCCTGGACGGCCTGCTCGGCATGGCCCTCACCCACACCGAGCAGGACTGGGATCGCCCGCGTCAGCCGTACGGCGCGGACGAACTCCACCGCCCCGATGACCGGCAGAGATGCGCTGACGAGTACGACATCAGGCTGGAGCGCCCCAGCCTGCAGCAGGGCTTGGGCACCGTCGGTCACGCCCGTGACTTCGACGCCCTCGCGTTCGAGGGCGCCGGACAGACCCTGGACCATGGCCGATTCTGGATCAGCCACCAGCAGCAGGGGTGCTGTCCGGGTGTCCCCGTTCACCTCGGGTGCCGACTGCGGCTGGATCACCCAGGTCCTCCAATATGGTCGGTTTATCCGAAGCGGCCGGTGATGTAGTCCTCGGTCGCTTTCTGGGTGGGGTTGGTGAAGATCCGGGAGGTGTCGTCCATCTCGATGACGCGGCCCGGCTGGCCCTGCCCCGCGAGGTTGAAGAAGGCGGTGCGGTCGCTCACCCGCGCGGCCTGCTGCATGTTGTGCGTCACGATGACGATCGTGAACTGGCTCTTCAGCTCGACCATCAGGTCCTCGATGGCCAGAGTGGAGATCGGGTCCAGGGCGGAGCACGGCTCGTCCATCAGGAGGACCTCGGGCTTGACCGCGATGGCCCTGGCGATGCACAGGCGCTGCTGCTGACCGCCGGAAAGGCCGGCACCGGGCTTGTTGAGCCGGTCCTTGACCTCGTTCCAGAGGTTGGCGCCCTTCAGCGACTCCTCCACGATGCCGTCGACCGAGGACTTGGAGGAGCGCTTGCCGTTGAGCCGGAGACCGGCCGCCACGTTCTCGTAGATCGACATCGTGGGGAAGGGGTTGGGGCGCTGGAAGACCATGCCGATCATCCGGCGCACCGACACCGGCTCCACGTCGGGGGCGTAGAGGTCCTCCCCGTCGAGCAGGACCTTGCCCTCCACACGTGCGCCGGGGATGACCTCGTGCATGCGGTTCAGCGTCCGGAGGAAGGTCGACTTGCCACATCCGGAGGGGCCGATGAAGGCGGTGATCGACTGCGGCTCGATCGTCATCGAGATGTCCTCGATCGCCTTGTGCTTGCCGTAGTACGCGTCGAGGCCGGAGACCTGGATTTGCTGGCTCATTTCGATATTCCTCCTATCGCCCTCTGGCCGGAGAGCGCCACCAGCTGATAAGGCGTGCCACCAGGTTGAGCAGCATGACGATCAGAATGAGCGTGAGCGCTCCGGCCCACGCGCGGTCGATGGCGGCGTCGGTCGGACGGCCCGCCTGGTCGAAGACGAAGAGCGGCAACCCCATCTGGGGCCCGTTGAAGGGGTCGCTGTTGATGGAGTCGGTGAAGAAGACCGTGAGCAGGAGCGGAGCCGTCTCGCCCGCGACACGGGCGATGGCGAGCATGACGCCGGTCGCGATACCGGTGAAGGAGGTCGGAAGGACGACCTTGACGATCGTCCGCCACTTCGGCACGCCCAGCGCGTAGGAGGCCTCGCGCAGGTCGTTCGGGACCAGCCGGAGCATTTCCTCCGCGGAGCGGACCACCGTCGGCATCATCAGGATCGACAGGGCCAGCGCGCCGGCGAAACCGGAGAACGGCATGCCCAGCGCCAGGACCCAGAAGGCCAGGATGAACAGGCCGGAGACCACCGACGGGATGCCGGTCATGACATCCACGAAGAAGCTGATCGCCCGGCTCAATCTGGTGCCCTGGCCGTACTCCACGAGGTAGATCGCGGTGAGCAGGCCGACGGGGATCGAGATGAGCGAGGCCAGCAGGACCTGCTCCAGGGTGCCGAGGATGGCGTGGTAGGCGCCGCCTCCCGCGTCCCTGGCGCCGATGTTGCGCATGGAGTGGGTCAGGAACTCCATGTCGAGCCGCGCGAAACCGTTTTTGATCACCATCCAGAGGACGGCGACCAGCGGCACCACGGCGATGGCGAACGCCAGGTAGACGAGCGACTGGACGAACCGGTCCTTGAGACGACGGCCCGTCGAGATGCGTTGAATCGCGGTCATGCGGCCGCCCCCGAGAATTCCTTGCGACGGGCGATGATCAGACGGGCGCCCATGTTCACGAGCAACGTGATGACGAACAGCACCAGACCGGATGCGATCAGCGCGCCGCGTCCGATCGGGGTGGCCTCGCCGAACCCGTTGGCGATGTTGGCGGCGATGCTGTTGCCCTGGGGCGTGAGGATCTGGAAGTCGATGCCGAACGTCGCGGGGAAGATGAGCGCGACGGCGATGGTCTCTCCCATGGCCCGGCCGAGGCCGAGCATCGAGGCGCTGATGACGCCGGGACGCCCGTACGGCAGGACCGCCATCCTGATCATTTCCCAGCGGGTGGCGCCGAGGGCCAGGGCCGCCTCCTCGTGCATTCTGGGTGCCTGGAGGAACACCTCCCGGGAGATCGCCGCGATGATCGGCAGGATCATGACCGCGAGCACGATCGACGCCGTCAGCATCGAACGGCCGGTGACGACGTCACCACCGAACAGCGGGATGAACCCCAGATACTTGTTGAGGAACTCGGAGGGACCCTGCATGAAGGGGACGAGGAAGACGACACCCCACAGGCCGTAGACGACACTGGGGACGGCGGCCAGCAGGTCGACGACGTATCCCAGGACCCCCGCCATGCGCCGGGGCGCGTAGTGGGAGATGAACAGCGCAACACCCACGGCCACCGGCACCGCCATGACCAGCGCGAGAGCCGCGCTCATCAGCGTGCCGAAGGCCAGGGCGGCGATGCCGAAGGACTGGCTGCCGTTCGGTTCCCACGTGGGAGTGGTGAAGAAACTGCCCTTGTTGGCCTGCAGGGCCGGGACCGCCTCGACGACGAGGAAGACGGCGATGGCCGCCATGATCGCCAGCAGGAGGATGCCGGCGGCCGTGGAGGCGTAGCGGAAGGGCACCTCACCTCGGCTGCGCCGAGAGGCGGACCGGCTCATGGCCGATCCGCCGTCACGGGTGCGAACTGGAGTCGCCATATTTAGGAGATCGCCTCGACCGCGGTGCGGACCTTGGCGAGCAGCGTCGTCGGCAGCGGGGCGTAGCCCAGGCCGGTCAGAGCCTTCTGGCCCTCGTCGCTGGAGGTGTAGGTGAGGAAGGACTTCACCAGCTTGGCCTCCTCGGGCGCGAGCCCCTTCTCGCAGGTGATCTCGTAGGTCACCAGGACGATCGGGTAGGCGCCGGCGGCCTTGGTGGCGTAGTCGATGCTCAGCTTGAGGTCGTTGCCCTGGCCGACGACCTCGGCGGCCTCGACCGTCTTGGCCGCGCTCTCCGGGGTCAGCTCCACGAACTCGCCGGAGCCGTTGGCGACCTTGGCCTTGGTGAGGCTGGAGTTCTCGGCGTAGGAGAGCTCCACGTAGCTGATCGCGCCGGGGGTGCTCTTGATGGACTGCGCGATGCCGTCGGAGCCCTTGGCGCCCTGGCCCTTGGCCTCGGCGGGCCACGCCTTGGCGGGCTCGTACGGCCACTCGGCGGTCTTGGCCAGGAACTTGGTGAAGTTGTCGCTGGTGCCCGACTCGTCCGAGCGGTGGAACGCCTGGATCGGGGTCGAGGGAAGCTTGGCGTTGGGGTTGTCAGCCTTGATCGCCGCGTCGTCCCACTTGGTGATCTTGCTGTTGAAGATGCCGCCGATGGTCTTGGGGGAGAGCTGCAGCCCCTCGACGCCGGGCAGGTTGTAGACGACGGCCACCGGGCCCGTCACCATCGGCAGGTTGATGGCCTTGCCGGTCTTGCAGCGCGCGTCGGCCTGAGCGGGCTCGCCCTTGTCGTCCTTGAGCGCCGAGTCGGAACCGGCGAACGCGATCGTGCCCTGGATGAACGCCTGGACACCCGCGCCGGAACCGCTGGGCTGGTAGTTGAGGCTCACGCCGGGGTTGGCCTGCTGGAAGTTCTTCTTCCACTCGTCGATGGCGTTGGCCTGTGCCGAGGAGCCCGCAGCGTTGATCGTGCCGCCGCTACCGGCGTCCGACCCGGCGGAGGCTGCCGTCGAAGCACCGCTGGTGCTGCCGGTGCTGGCATTGTTATCGGTGCCGCACGCAGCGAGGGAGAGCGCGCCGACGAGGGTGACGGCGGCGAGCCGGCCTGCATACTTCACGGTTGGGTTCCTCCCACTAAGTCCTTCAACGTTCAGAAGGCTAGGCAGGCAAAGTGACTCGAAACCCGTATAAAGGTGAACACAAAATGAATGCCTTCGGTCGCTGTCATGGCGGTCCCTTGGGCAAGCCCTGAAACTTCGGCCAGTTCGGCGGCTGTTCCCGACTCCCGGAAGGGGGTAGCGGGAATCATGGCTGAGTTTGGGCAGGGGTTTTGTTCATGTCGACGTGAGCAGGCGCCGGGCAGGCCGAAGGCACTGAGCGGGTCACTTCTGCGCCCCGCGGGTCACCTCTGCGCCCCGCGGGTCACCTCTGCGCCCCGCGGGTCACCTCTGCGCCCCGCGGGTCACCTCTGCGCCCCGCGGGTCACCCTCTACATGGGGAGGGTGAGCTGTCCGCCTACACGGGGAGGGTGAGCGGTCCGCCGCCGAGGCGCTTGAGGACCTCGCCGTGCAGGGAGCCGTTGCTGCACACCAGGCTGCCGCCGTCGAGGTCGGGAACCCCGGACAGGTCGGTCCAGATGCCGCCGGCCTCCTCGATGATCACGGTCAGTGCGGCGATGTCCCAGGGGGAGAGTTCCGGCTCGGCCGACACGTCGACCGCGCCTTCGGCGACGAGCATGTGCGACCAGAAGTCACCGTAGGCGCGGCTGCGCCAGACGGATCGGTTCAGGTCGAGGAACTCGTCGAGTTTTCCGGCCTCTTCCCAGCCTCCGAAGCTGGAGTAGGAGAAGGAGGCGTCTTCCAGGCGTGTGACGGAGGAGACGTGGCAGCGGGTGGCCTTGGTGAGGCTCTTGCCGGTCCAGGCGCCGCTGTCGCGGGCGGCCCACCAGCGGCGGCCGAGCGCCGGGGCGGAGACCAGGCCCACGACGACCCGGCCCTCCTCCATCAGTGCGATGAGCGTGGCCCAGACGGGGACGCCGCGCACGTAGTTCTTGGTGCCGTCGATCGGGTCGATCACCCACGAACGCGCGCCGTAGCCGGTGTTGCCGAACTCCTCGCCGATCACGGCGTCGCGCGGGCGGGCCCGGCTGAGCGTGCCACGGATGGCTTCCTCGACCGCCCGGTCGGCGTCGCTCACCGGGGTGAGGTCCGGCTTGGTCTCGACCCGGAGGTCCACGGCCTTGAACCGGCGCATGGTCAGATCGTCGGCGGAGTCGGCCATGACGTGCGCGAGGCGCAGGTCGTCGTTGTAACCCGTCACAGGTCGCAACGTTATCGCGTCGATGGTGGGTTACAGGAGAGGGGGGAACAAGCCGGGGAATTGTGTCGCGTCACGTCAGTCGGCTGGATAGGGCGCAAATCATCCGCCACCCATATGTTACCGACAAGTAGCGACTGGTGTTACTCGCAAGTAGCATTCGGGGCATGACCTTTGATGTTGGTGCCTTCATGCTGCAGAGCGTCCCGTTCGCCCGGACCTTGGACATCTCCTTCGACAAGGTGGAGCCGGGATTCGCGGTAGCCCGCATGCCCGACCGCGCGGACCTGCACAACCATGTGGGCGGCCCCCACGCCGGAGCCCTGTTCAGCCTCGCCGAGTCCGCCTCCGGCGCCGCGATGCTGTCGGCTTTCGGCGACCAGCTGACCCGGGCGACCCCGCTGGCCGCGAATGCGGCGATCCGCTACGTGAAGCTCGCGATGGGCGAGGTCGTCGCCGAGGCCCGCCTGCAAGCCTCCCGGGAGGAGGTCGTGGCCAAGCTGGACGCGGGCGAACGCCCCGAGTTCGAGGTCACTGTCGACATCAGGACGGTCGACGGCACCCTGGTCTCCGAGATGACCGTCGCCTGGACCCTGCGGCCCAACCGCTAGCCGGGCGGCGGATTCGCCTGGAACCACCCCGGGCTCGGGTGGCGGATCCGCCGGAGACCGGTCCCTAGTCGTCGTCGGGGGCGCCTTCCCGGCTGGCGAGCAGGCGGCGCAGGGAGACGAGCCGGGTGGGGTCGGCGTGGCCGGCCGCCACCCAGGCGTCCAGAGCGCACTCCTCGCCGAGGTGGTTGCAGGCCTTGGGACACGTGACCGTGCCCTCGACGAGGTCGGGGAAGCCGGCGAGGACGGTTTCCACCGAGACATGGGCCAGGCCGAAGCTGCGCACGCCCGGGGTGTCGATGATCCAGCCGCCCTCGGGAAGCTCCAGGGCCACGGCCGAGGTGGAGGTGTGGCGCCCCCGGCCGGTCACCGCGTTGACATGGGAGACGGCTCGATTGGCGTGCGGGACCAGGGCGTTGACCAGGGTGGACTTGCCCACGCCTGAGTGGCCGACGAGCACGCTGATCCGGCCGCTCAGGCGCTCCCGGATCCCGTCCAGGGCGCCGCCCTTCTGGAGCACCACGTACGGCACGCCGAGCGGGTCGTAGAGGGAGACCAGCTCGTCGGACGGGGCGAGGTCGGACTTGGTGAGACAGAGCAGGGGATCGATGTCGGCGTCGAAGGCCGCCACCAGCATCCGGTCGATCATGCGCGGGCGGGGCGGCGGGTCGGCCAGGGCGGTGACGATCACGAGCTGGTCGGCGTTGGCGACGACGGGGCGCTCGATGCCGTCGGTGTTGTCGGTGTCGTCCGCGGAACGGCGGAGCATCGAGGTGCGGGGCTCCACACGGACGATGCGGGCGAGCGTGTCGGACGCGCCGGAGACATCGCCCACCAGGGCCACCCGGTCACCGACCACGATTCCCTTGCGGCCGAGCTCCCGGGCCTTCATGGCGACCACGATCCGGCCGCTCATGGCGGCGTCCCGCACCTTGCTCTTCTTGTGGTGGCGGCTCTTCTCCCCGTCCACCTCGACCAGGCATGTGTAGCGACCCCGGTCGACCGTCACGACGAATCCCCGCACCGCGTTCTCATGGGCAGGACGAATCCGGGTCCGGGGCCGGGAACCCTTTCCCGGCCTGACCCTGACGTCGTCCTCGTCGTAGTCCCGCTTTCTCAGTTTCTTCGCCTCGATCTGCCTTCGTATGAACGGTTGCCTGCCACTATCGGGCAGCCCCAAGTCCCACCGGCCGGTGATCCGTCACCGCGCGCCGTGCAGCATGTTCAGCCACATGGAGGCGAACTCAGGGAGAGTCTTACCCGTGGTGGCGATGTCCTCCACCTCGACCCCCGGCACGGCCAGGCCGATCACCGCGCCGGCGGTGGCCATCCGGTGGTCGGCGTAGGAGTGGAACACCCCTCCGGTGAGCGGGCGCGGCCGGATCTCCAGGCCGTCCTCGGTCTCGTTCGCGTCACCGCCGAGACCGTTGATCTCGGCGACCAGCGCGGCCAGCCGGTCGGTCTCGTGCCCGCGGATGTGCGCCACACCGCTGATCCGGCTGGGGGAGTCGGCGAGGGCGGCGAGGGCGGCGATCGTCGGGGTCAGCTCGGCGACGTCGCGCAGGTCCGCCTCGATGCCGGTGATGCGCCCGGTGCCGGTGACCGCCAGGCCGTCGGGCGTGCGCTCGACCGAGGCGCCCATGTCGGCCAGCAGTTGCCGGAGCTGGTCGCCCGGCTGGGTCGTCTCGGAAGGCCAGCCGGGGATGGTGACCGTGCCCCCGGTGACCATCGCGGCGGACAGGAACGGCGCCGCGTTGGACAGGTCGGGTTCCACGGTGAAGTCCCTGGCACGGATCGGGCCGGGCTCGACCCGCCAGACGTCCGGCTCGGAGTCGTCGACCTGGACGCCGAACTCGCGGAGCATCTGGACGGTCATCCGGATGTGCGGCTGCGACGGGATCGGCGGGCCGTCGTGCCGTACTGTCACGCCCTTGTCGAAGCGCGCCGCGGTCAGCAGCAGGCCGGACAGGAACTGGGAGGAGCCCGACGCGTCGAGCGTGACCTCCCCACCGGCCAGCGGGCCCCGGACGGTGAACGGCAGCGCGTCACCCGTCACCTCGGCGCCGAGGGCGCGCAGCGCGCCCAGGATCGCTCCCATCGGGCGCTTGCGCGCGTGCGGGTCACCGTCGAAGAACACCTCGCTGCCGGCCAGCGCCGCCATCGGCGGCACGAACCGCATCACGGTGCCCGCGAGCCCCACGTCGATCCGCGCCCCGCCGGTGACCGGGCCGGGCACGATCGCCCAGTCGACGCTGGAGGCGCTCTCGTTGGAAGGGGTCATCGTGGCGCCGAGCGCCCTCAGGGCGTCCGCCATCAGGTCGGCGTCCCGGCTGCGCAGTGCCAGCCGTACGGTGCCGGGACCGTCGGCCAGCGCGGCGAGCAGCAGCGCGCGGTTCGTCACGGATTTCGAACCGGGCAGGGGAACGGTCGCGTGGACGGGTTCGGTCGCGGTCGGTGCGGGCCACAGCGGAACGGACATGCTCAAAAGCCTACCGGGGCAGTGACCCTCCGCCCCCGGACGCGTGGCAAGGTGGGGATATGTGCGGGAGATACGCGTCTGCGCGAGACAAGCACGAGTTGCTTGAGGAGTTTCAGGTCGAGGTCGACGGGGCGGCCGACGAGGAGCTCCGGCCCGATTACAACGTCGCGCCGACCAAACCGGTTTACGCGGTCCTGAGCCGGGTGCCCAAGTCCAATCCGGACGGTCGCGCGGTCCGGCAGCTGCGGGTGCTCCGGTGGGGCCTGGTCCCGGCCTGGGCGAAGGACCCGTCCATCGGATCAAAGCTGATCAACGCTCGGGTGGAGACGGTCGCCGAGAAGCCGTCGTTCCGCAGGGCGTTCGCCGAGCGCCGGTGCCTGCTGCCCGCGGACGGTTACTTCGAATGGGTCGTGCGGGAAGAGGCCGAGGCGGGCGGGAAGCCGAGGAAACAGCCCTACTTCGTCCAGCCGGCCGACGGCGGGATCATGGCCATGGCGGGGCTGTACGAGTTCTGGCGGGACCGGACCCGGGCTGACGACGATCCGCTCGCCTGGCTGGCGACCTGCACGATCATCACCACCACCGCTCTGGACGAGGCCGGTGCGGTCCACGACCGGATGCCGATGCTGATCGAGCGGGATCGCTGGTCGGAGTGGCTCGACCCCGGGGTGCCCGACGCGCGGGAGTTCCTGATCCCCGCCGGTTCGACCGGATTGAAGGTGTATCCGGTCTCCACCGCGGTGAACTCGGTGCGGAACAACGGCCCGGAACTCGTCGAGCCGATTCCGGAAGAAGAAAAAGGCAGCCAGGCGCTCTTCTGAAAACACTCCGTAATCGGTGTAAAACCTTTGCCAAGTGGGCATCCGCTGATGAAAGCGATCCTTCTGAAGGAGGCATCGCCGTACACATTCATCCCCTTCGCGCCTGACGGGAGTATCGGGGATCCCCCCACAGGCCGCCCCCATCTCGCGGAGGTGCGGATTGTCGACATCCTTCCTGCCCCTGGAGAACCGGGATGCCCGGCCGAAGCCAGGCGGTTCGCGGTTCACGGCCCCGCCCGGCGGCCGGAGGGCCCCTCGCGCCGCCACCCCGTGCCCTGAGGCGATCGCACACGCCGACGGCTCCATCACGGTGGAAGGAGCCGGCCGATTCCGATGAACGCCGCTGCCGCGCGTATGCGCCTGGAGAACATGCTCGCCGAGCTCGACCGGTCCATCAGGGTTCTGCGGGGAGATCCCCTGACCACGTGGGACCGGTCCACGGCCGACGCCGGATCGGTCCTGACCGACGCGGACCGCAACCAAGCCATGCTGGACGTGGCCATCCGCCAGCGCCGTTCGGTGGTCGAGGCGCTCAGGCGGCTGGATGAGGGGCTCTACGGCCTCTGCGCGGACTGCGGCAAGCCCGTGCCGGAAGGCAGGCTTGAGGCGCGTCCTGAGGCCACCCGCTGCGTTCAGTGCCAGGCCAGGCGCGAGCGGAGACGCTGAGCCTCACAGGCGGCGGGCGCTGGCGACCAGATGGATGCCCACGGTGTCGTCGTCGTTCGGGTGAGCCTCCAGCTCGGTGTTGACCAGCCAGGTGAGGGCCCGGGAGTCGGAGGCGAGCACGTGATCGACCGTCGAGGGAGACAGCAGCGTGCGGGGCCGTATCCACTCGACTTCCAGACCCGCCTCGGTGAGCAGGTCGCGAAGCTGGCCGCTGCTGAAGCACCGGGTGATGCTCCCGTCCGGCCAGGGCACGAGCATGACCTCGCCGGTCTGGCGCAGGTGGGCCCAGTAGTTCTGCTCGGCGAGGATCGCCATTCCCAGCACCAGGGAGTCGACGCAGACCAGCGCCCGGCCGCCGGGGCGCAGCACCCGGGCGACGTCGTCGATCGCGGACTCGGCCATGAGTTCCACCGACAACGCCCGTTCCTCGGCGAGCACGGCGTCCATGCTGCGGTCGGGCAGGAAACGCAGGTCGTCGGCGCGGACCTGGCGGACCTTGGAGGCGTCGTGAAGCAGGGGCTGGCCCTCCACGGCCCGGCGGAAGTCGACGACCTCCAGCACCCGGTGCCCGGCCTTCGCGGCCTGGGCGGACCAACGGCCTCTGCCACCGGACAGGTCGAGAACGGTGGAAGGACTCTCCGGCAGCCATCGGCTCAGTTGCTCGGCGACGACCGCGCGGTAAAAGGTCCAGTACGGCCCGAGCGTTCCTGAGCCATTCAGCTCCTCGGCCGGGATGGGCAGCACAAGCGGCTCCTGGCGTCAGGGTTTCCGGTGGTCTACAGCTACCTTCCGGTACGTATCTTTTTCCCCGTACCGGGTCCTTCGTCACCTTCTATCTTGAGGGAACAGATGACTGGGCGAGCGTGTTGCAAGCGGACAACGCACGATCCTTTCCGGAGGTTGCCAACCCCATGCTCGCACTGATCGACCCCGTCACCCGCCCCGGTGATCGGTCTTTCCCTGATGAGCGGGTATTCTCCGCTCAGTACGGAGTCCCGCGTCAGCCGGACTTCGGCGATCTTAAGGGGGTGGGTCCGGTCCCTGCGACAGACGAGGAGACTCTGGAGCAGCGGAGCACGCGGTTCGAGCGGGATGTAATGCCCTATCTCGACCAGCTTTACTCTGCCGCGCTTCGGATGACCCGGAACCCAGCGGATGCCGAAGACCTCCTCCAGGAGACTTTCGCCAAGGCCTTCGCGTCCTTCCACCAGTTCCAGGAAGGCACGAACCTCAAGGCCTGGCTGTACCGCATCCTCACCAACACTTTCATCAACAGCTATCGCAAGAAGCAACGCGAGCCCAAGCAGTCGGGCACCGAGGAGATCGAGGACTGGCAGCTCGCCAGGGCCGAGTCGCACACCTCGGGCGGGCTGAAGTCGGCGGAGATCGAGGCGCTCGAACACCTTCCCGACAGCGACGTCAAAGACGCGCTGGCCGCACTCCCCGAGGAGTTCCGGATCGCGGTCTACCTCGCCGACGTCGAGGGCTTTCCCTACAAGGAGATCGCCGACATCATGGGCACCCCGATCGGGACCGTCATGTCGCGGCTCCACCGTGGCCGTCGTCAGTTGCGGACGCAACTTGAGGACTACGCCAGAGAGCGTGGACTGATTCCTGCGGAGGGGGCGAAGTGAGCGAGCGAGCCGGCGGGCGGTGCGAGCTTGTGGACGCGGACCGTGAGCCTCTGGACGGGGTGATCGTATGAGCTGCGGCAAACCTCACGCCACCGACTGCCGCGAAGTCCTGGACAAGGTCTACAGCTATCTGGACGGCGAGCTCGACGAGCGCAACTGCGTCGACATCCGCGTGCACCTGGACGAATGCGGGCCCTGCCTGGAGGAATACGGCCTGGAGCAGGTCGTCAAGCAACTGGTCGCCAAGCACTGCGGGTGCGACAAGGCCTCCGAGGACCTGCGCGCCAAGGTGCTCGGCAGGATCGACCAGGTCCGCTCCGAGCTGGCCGGCTGACCTCCTAGGATCTCTCGTACGGCCATGGCCATACGAACTGGGGGTCAGTCAGCATGCGGATACTCGTCACCGGTGGAGCGGGATTCATCGGGTCCACCCTGGTGGACCGGCTGCTGGCCGATGGCCACGAGGTCGCGGCCGTGGACGACCTGTCCAGTGGTGACCGGGCCAATCTCGTCGACGCGGCGCGGAGCCCGCGCTTCGGCCTGCACGAGATGGACATCCGCGACCCCGCGCTGATCGGCCTGGCCGCCTCCTTCCGGCCCGAGGTCATCTGTCACCTCGCCGCGCAGATCAGCGTGCGCAAGAGCGTGGCCGACCCCGTTCACGACGCCCGGCTCAACGTCGAGGGCACCGCTTCCGTCCTCACCGCCGCCCACCGCGGCGGCACCCGCAAGGTCGTCTTCGCGTCCTCCGTCGCCGTGTACGGCAAGCCCGAGGTCATCCCGGTTCCGGGGGACGCGGCGACCGACCCGCGCTCGCCGTACGCGGCCTCCAAGCTGAGCGCGGAGGTCTACCTGGCCACCTTCAAGGCGCTCTACGGCATCGACTACACCACGCTGGTGCTCTCCAACGTCTACGGCCCGCGCCAGTCGCCCGACGGCGAGGCGGGGGTGGTCGCCATCTTCACCAACGCGCTGCTCAACGGCACCCCCACGGTGGTGTACGGCGAGGGCGCCCAGACCCGCGACTACGTCTTCGTCGACGACGTGGTGGACGGTTTCGTCCGTGCCTGCGGGGATGCCGGCAACGGCCGCCGGTTCAACCTGGGCACCGGCGTGGAGACCACCGACCGCGCGCTACACACCCTGGTGGCCGCGGCCGCCGGTGCCCCTGACAAGCCGGGCGGCGCCGAGCCGCGGCTGGGCGATCTTCCCGCGATGGCCGTGGACCCGGCGCCCGCGTTCGAGGGGCTGGGCTGGCGGCCCCAGACGGATCTGGCCACGGGGTTGAAAGCCACCGTCGACTGGGCAAGGACTCGTCTGGCGGCTCTTTAGCCGCCACCGGCCTGGGTGGCTTGTGGTGATGGATTGATTACGCTTTGCTTGCGATCCTCGGTCTGTCCCTCCCGGCCTAGCTCGCTTCTGTAACCTGAGTTGCGAAACCAACGTGGAGGCAGCGCATGTTGAAGGAAACGGTCAGCCCGGTGCGTCCGGGGATCTCCTGGACTTGAGCACGCGCCCGTAGGACCCAAGGGTGGCCGCTTTGCGTGGACTGCCGTGGTTTGCCAAGGTCTACCTTGTCGCTGTAATCGGAGCAGCGTTCGCGCTGCTCGGATACAGCGTGACGCTGAGCGGCCACACTGAGCGGTTCGACTGGTCGAACCTGCTCGTTCTGGCCTTGTTGTTCCTGGTGTGCGAGTCGGTGCCGACCCTGCTCAACGTCAAGCAGGCGGCGGTGTCGGTAAGTTTCTCGGCCGCTCTCGCCGCGGTGGTGCTTGTCGGGCCCGAAGGGGCGGCGCTGGTCGGCATGACGGCGGTGTTCAGCGTGCGGCCCGGTCTGCCGCTGGTGAAACGACTGTTCAACGGTGCCCAGTTCGCCGTGTGCGGTTACGCGGCGGGTCACGCCTATGAGTGGCTGGGCGGCAGGGCCGGTCTGCCGAACATCGCCGGGTTCGACGACCTGATCGTGCCGTTCGCGGGCGCGGCGGCGGTCTTCGTGCCGCTCAACTTCATCCTGATCGCCATCGTGCTCGTGCTCACCGGTCAGGCGGACCAGGTGCCGTTACGGGGGCTGGCCCAGTTCATGGTCTCGTATCTGGGCTATGCCACCTTCGGGTTGCTGATCGCGGGACTGTGGGCGACGGTCAACTCGATCTCCGCGGTGCTCGTGCTGCTTCCGCTGTTCGTCGCGCGCTGGGCCTTCGGCCAATACCTCGCGCAGCAGCGCTCCTACGACGCCACGATCGCCGCTCTCTGCCAGGCCGTGGAGACCAAGGACTACTACACCCGCGGTCACTGCACCCGCGTCTCGCTGGCTTCCGGCATGATCGCCCAGGAGATCGGCATGGGGCCGGAGAGACTGCGGGCGATCCGCTATGCGGGGATGCTGCACGACGTGGGCAAGCTGGGCGTGCCGACCAAAGTGCTGCAGAAGAACGGCCCGCTCACCGAAGAGGAATACGCCGCCATCCAACTTCACCCGATGCGCGGGCTGGAGATCGTCCGGGGCATCGACTTTCTGGACGAGGCGTTCGCCGGGATCATGCACCACCATGAGCGGCAAGACGGCAAGGGTTACCCGATGGGGCTGGCCGGGGACGAGATCCCGGAGTTCGCCCGGATCATCGCGGTGGCCGACGCCTTCGACTCGATGACCTCCGATCGCTCCTACCGGGGTGCTCGCCCGGTGGAGGTGGCGATGGAGGAGCTCCGCAAGGGCGCGGGCACCCAGTTCGATCCGGTGATGGTCATGGCCTTCATCAAGGCCGTGGACCGGTACGGCTGGGAGCCTCCGCGTAAGGTCATCACCCCTCCGGCCGACGTGACCGAAACCACCGCCAAGGACCACGACGACCCGACCATGCCCATTCAGGTGGTGTCGGAGCGGTGAGCCGCCGAGCGAGCGGAGCGAGGAAGAAGGCGAGCGCGACCATGGGTGCAGAGCGGTGAGCCGCCGAGCGAGCGGAGCGAGGAAGAAGGCGAGCGCGACCATGGGCGCAGAACGATGAGCAGCACCACCGCCGCCACCGCCGCTCCTCGCGCGCTCCAGAGGCTCGACTCGGGGCAGCTCCTGTTGATCTGCGCGGCGGGTCTGCTGGCGGTGGCCGGGGTGGCGCACACGGCCGCGACCGGACTGACCGACCCTGAGATCGCCATCGGCTTCGGCGCGCTGATCGCGGCGGGTGAGCTGGCGAGGCTCACCATGCCGGGCAACCGGGAGGTGGCGCCGATCGGAGCGGCCGCCGCGCTCGGCTACACGCTCCTGCTGGACATGGGCGACGTTCCGGCACGGCACTCGGCGCTCCAGGTCGTCGCAGTGCTGGCTGTCGGCATGGTCGCCGGGGTGCTGCCGCACCTCGCGGTGGGTCGCCCGCCGAGGCCGGACGCGATGGCGCGCAGGCTGCTCACGGGCGCGTTGCTGGCCCTGGCCTACCGGCCGCTGGCGGGGCCGCTGTTCGACCTGGCCAAGGGGCCCGAAGGCAGCTGGTGGCCCGCGCTCGGCGTGATGGCCCTGCTCATCCTGGTGATGGTGCTGGTGGATGTGGTGCTGGCCGCCGTGCTCCGGGCCGAGCAGGTGCGCGCGGCCTTCGGCGTGGCGGTCCACGACGAGCTGCGGATGGCGGCACCCCTGTGGGCCGCCGTCGCCGCCTCCGGGATCCTGCTCGCCCTCGCCTCGCACAGCATGGACATGGCGGCGCTGCTGGTTTTCGCCGCGCCGCTGCTGGTCACCCAGGTCGCCTTCCGTAAATATGCCGGGATCCGGGCCACCTATCTCCAGACGGTCCGGGCACTGTCACGGGTCACCGAGGTCGGCGGCTACGTCGAGCCGGGGCATTCACATCGGGTGAGCCGCCTGGCGGTCGCGATCGGGCGGGAGCTGGGCATGGCCGAGCCCGAGCTGCTGGAGCTGGAATACGCCGCGCTCATGCACGACATCGGCCAGCTCTCGCTGCGTGACCCGATCCCCGGCGGCGCCACGGTGCTCACCGAACCCGAGCAGGCGCGGCGCATCGCCGAACTGGGTGCGGAGGTGATCAGGCAGACCGGGGTGCTGGACCGGGTGGCCGAGATCGTCCGCCGCCAGTGCGATCCCTGCGCGGAGATGCCTCCGCTGGCCAGCCGCATCATCAAGGTGGCCAACGCCTACGACGACCTGGTCGGCAGTTCCGTCGACCGGGACCGGGCCGGGGCCACCCTCGAACGGCTCCGCCTCGGTACCGGCGAGGAGTACGATCCAGCGGTCGTCGAGGCGATGGCCCGCGTCATCGACAGGCTGGCTCCCACGCACTGGATCTGAAGCGATCCGATTCCCGCAGTTGTGGGTTTCCTACAGATCGCGTCACCGCGATCGGTGGTTTCGGGCAAAGGTTTGTGCCGAGATCACGGCCATAAGGTGGAGCGGTCGAAAGGGGGCCACCAACGTGTTCGAATCCGTTCTTGTCGCCAACCGTGGCGAAATCGCCCGGCGAATCATCCGCACGGTCCAGCGCATGGGGCTGCGAGCCGTTGCGGTGTACTCCGAGGCCGACGCGGACCTGCCGTTCGTCCGGGAAGCCGACGAGGCGATCCTGCTGGGGCCGGCCAACCCGGCGCAGAGCTATCTCGACGCCGACAAGGTGCTCGCGGCCGCACGCGCATCGGGTGCCCAGGCCGTCCACCCGGGTTACGGTTTCTTCTCGGAGAACGCCGGATTCGCCCGTGCGGTCATCGACGCGGGGCTGACCTGGATCGGCCCCTCGCCGGAGGCGATCGAGCGGATGGGCGACAAGATCAACGCCCGGAACCTGATGGAGGAGGCGGGCGTGCCCGTCGCCGCCGGGACTCGCGAGCCGGTCACCGACCTGGACCAGGCCGTGGTGGCCGCCACCAAGATCGGCTATCCGGTCATGGTGAAGACGGCAGGCGGAGGAGGAGGCATCGGCATGGGCGTCGCCCATGACGAGGCCGAGCTGGCCAAGGCGTTCGAGCAGGCGTCCAGGGCCGCCGCCCGCTTCGGCGGAACACCCGCGATCCTGCTGGAGCGCTACATCGAGCGAGCCCGTCACGTCGAGGTGCAGATCCTGGGCCTCGCGGACGGCACGGTCGTCGCGCTCGGCGAGCGTGACTGTTCGGTGCAGCGCCGTCACCAGAAGGTCGTGGAGGAGACGCCTTCTCCCGGCATCACCCAGGAGTTGCGCGAGCGCATGCTGGCGGCGGCCGTACGGGCGGGTGAGGCGGTCGGATACCTCGGCGCCGGAACCGTGGAATGCCTGGTGGACGCCGACAAGCAGGACTTCGTGTTCCTGGAGATGAACACCCGGCTCCAGGTGGAGCACCCGGTGACCGAGCTCGTCACCGGTCTGGACCTGGTCGAGCAGCAGCTGCGGATCGCCGCCGGCGAGAAGGTCGAGCTGTCGGTGGTCACGCGTGGTCACGCGATCGAGTTTCGGGTCTACGCTGAAGATCCCAAGAGGTTCTTCCCTGGACCGGGAAGGATCGATGTGTGGGCGGAGCCGTCCGGTGAGGACGTCCGGGTGGACTCCGGCTACGAGGAGGGGAACACGGTCACGCCGTTCTACGACCCGCTCATGGCCAAGCTGTGCGTGTTCGGGCAGACGCGCGCCGAGGCCCTGGAGCGAGCCCGTGAGGCCGTGGCGAGCTTCAAAATCGTAGGACCCAAGAACAATCTGCCGTTCTGCGAGGAGCTGCTTGAGCACTCCGCGTTCGTCGGCGGCGACTACGACACCGGACTGGTGGCTCGTATGAGGGCCTGATCGGGTCTATCTGGCACAGTTGAATCACAGTGATTGATGGGAGTGTCCGGTGGCTGAAGTACGCGCCGAGATGGTGGCTAATGTCTGGAAAGTCCTCGTCAATGAGGGTGACACCGTTGAAGACGGCGACACCCTCGTCATCCTTGAGTCGATGAAGATGGAGATCCCCGTCATCGCCGAGGACGACGGTGTGATCGCTGAGCTCAAGGTCGCCGAAGGCGACGTCGTCCAGGAGGGCGACCTCATCGCCGTCATCGAGTAGCCCGGGCCGCGCGCCGTACCCAGGCGCCGGCCGCCGCACGGGCCCTCACCGTACCGGCGCCGGAAAAGCGCCAGGTGAGGGCCGGGTGGTCAGCGGGCGAGCTTCGAGAGAAAACGCTCGCGCTCGACGACCACGCGCTCGATCGTGCCGGTCGCGACGGTGGTGTGCCGGTCGCGGGCGGTGAAGGCGAAGACCAGGCGGCGGCCGTCGACCTCGACGAGCTCGGCGGTGATCTCGACGTGGGTGCCGACCGGGCTGGCCGCCAGGTGCTCCAGGGCGACCTTGGTGCCCACGGAGGTCTGGCCGGGGCCGAGCGCACCCGCGACCGCCTGGACGGTCGCCCGCTCGGCGAGGGCCAGCACGCGGGGAGTGGCCAGCACGGGGACGTCCCCGCTGCCGACCTTCACCGCGGTGTCCCCCTGTTCGACCACGATGAGGAGCTGGGCGCGCAGACCGGGAGCGAGTGTCATGCGCGTCAGCATAGAGTCTGATTCTTTGACATCCTCCTGGCCTTTGAAGGACCGGGATTCCCGGCCGGAGCCGAGTGGTTCGCGGTTCACGGCCCCGCCCAGCGGCTGGAGGGCTCCCCGCGTCGTCGGCCCATGCCCTGGGGCGGTCGGACGATGCCGGCTCGGCTGTCGCCGACCCGACCATCCTGTCCGGCCTCACCGAGACCCGGAGGCCGGACTCAAGAACTCTTCCGCGGGTTCCCGCCACCCTGGAGAATGGGGCATCCACACTGGAGGTACTCGGTGACTTCTTACTGCGATCACTGCGGTCGCCCGGCCGATGAGGGCGACCACGCGGCGTGTCTCGCCGCGCGGGCGATGGAGCCGCCGCGCTACTGCGCCCGTTGCCGTCGCCGGATGGTGGTCCAGGTGACCCCCAGCGGCTGGACGGCGCGCTGTGCGGAGCACGGCCTGCTGAGCGGTTGATCCGGTTTGCTTGTCTGATCGTCGACCGAGGCTTCTTCGCAGCCCTGGCGGAAAGACGTAGAAGGCGTAGAACTCGTACAACTCCCCAAAAGTTCTGAGATTTGTGCGATGCTACGGCACGCGTCTTGATTTATGAGGCATATGGCATGCAGGGTTTCGTTACGATGCCGTGACGTTGGCGCGATACAAATCCGCTTTGTTGGAGAACCCTGGGGTGGGAGCGAAGAGGGTTACGGGGGAGTCATGGTGGCCCAAGGCACGACGCTGGCGGGGCGGTATCGCCTGGATACCCGCATCGGCGCCGGCGGCATGGGCGAAGTGTGGCGTGGTGAGGACATCGTCTTGGCCCGCACGGTCGCCGTCAAGGTGTTGCTCCCGGGCCGCACTGACGATCCGGGCTTCCTGGTGCGATTCCAGGGCGAAGCCCGGGCGATGGCGACGATCAACCATCCCGGGGTCGTGGACGTCTACGACTACGGGATTCACGAGGTGCCCGGCGCGGGGGCGACGGCATACCTGGTGATGAAATTCGTGGACGGCGAGCCGCTGGACCGCCTGCTCGGGCGGCTGGGGAGCATCGCCCCGGTGCCCGCGATGGAGCTCATCGCCCAGGCGGCCTCGGCCCTGCAGGCCGTGCATGACCAGGGCATCGTCCACCGCGACGTCAAGCCCGGCAACCTGATGGTGCGCTCCGACGGCACGCTCGTGCTCACCGACTTCGGCATCGCCAGGTCGGACGCGGCGAGCAGGCTGACCGACGCGGGCATGGTGCTCGGCACCGCCGCCTACTGCGCACCCGAGCAGGCGGAGGGCGCCCCGGTCACCCCCGCGGTGGACATCTACGCGCTGGGCGTGGTGGCCTACGAGTGCCTGGCGGGGCAGCGGCCCTTCGAGGGTGACACCCCGGTCACGATCGCGCTCAAGCACATCCGTGAGGCGCCCCCACCGCTGCCCCCGCACATCCCGCCCGCGATCCGAGCCCTGGTCGAGCGGGCTCTGGCCAAGGATCCGGCCCGGCGTTTCCCCAGCGCCGCCGCGATGAGCGCCGCCGCGAGGCAGGCCGCGGTCCTCGGGCCGGAGACCGGTGCGACGGCGGTGCCGCCCGTTTCGCAGGCGTCGCCGGCCGACGTCGCCCGTCAGGGCGGGTGGGAGGCCTCCCTGCCACAGACCGGCTGGCAGGAGCCCTGGGCGGCCCAGAACGGCCGGCAGGAGGCCGTGTCGCCCATGACGGCCCCGTCGCCCGGACCGGCCACCGAAGCCGTCCCGAGGGGACGTGGCCGCCGCGCCGCGCAGAAGCCACGGCGCAAGGGCGGGTTGCTGGCCCTGTCCGCCGTGGCGGGCGTGATGTGCGTCGGCCTCGCCACCGTCGTGATCAACGGCCTCCCGGCCTCCAGCGAGACTCCCGTCGAGCCACTCTCCCCGCCGCCCAGCGCCAGCGAGTCGCGGGGGCCCTCCAGGAGCCACAGCAACACGACGCGCAAGCCGACCCCGACCCGGACCACCTCGGGCCAGCGGCCCACGCCGGACGAAGAGCCCACCGAGACCGAGGAGCCCACCCCGACCGAGGAGCCGACCCCGGACCCCACGCCCACACCGAAGCCGACCAAGACTCCGACCAAATCCCCGACCCCGACACCGACGCCCACGCCGGTGACGAAGCGGAGGGTGCCGAGCGTCATGAACATGACGCGGGAGGCGGCCACGGAGCAGCTCAGGACGGCGGGCCTGAAGATCACGATCACCGACAGCGGCGACATCGATCACACGCAGTGCGAGAAGGTGGTGGAGCAGCGCCCGGGTGGCGGGACCCTGTGGGACCCAAGGAAGCCGGTGGAGGTCATCATGGCCAACTACAGGTGCACGCCGACCCCCACGCCGACTCCCTCACCGACCCCGACTTTCACCCCCTAGATCCTTTTCTGCGGCTCCTGGTGTCTGCCGTTGCCGGTCCTCAGATGCCGGTGGTGTTGCGGGGGTAGGCGACGGACGGGTCGGTGGCGATGTTCACCATGTACGGCACGCCGGAGTCGAACGCGCGGCGCAGCGCCGGGCCGATCTGCGACGGGTCGGTGACGAGCTCGCCGCCACCGCCGAGCGCGGTCACCACCTGGTCGTAGCGGCACTGCGGCTGGAGGTCGGCGGCCACGTCGTAGCCGTAGAGCATCTGCATGGGATGCTTCTCCAGACCCCACATGCCGTTGTTGCCGCAGATCATCACGACGGGCAGGCGGTGCCGTACGAGCGTGTCCACGTCCATCAGCGAGAACCCTGCGGCTCCGTCGCCGAGCAGGAGCACCACCTGCGAGGAAGGCCGGGCCAGCCGGGCGGCGATGGAGTAACCCAGGCCGGTGCCCAGGCAGCCGTACGGGCCCGGGTCGAGCCAGTTCCCGGGCTGCTTGGGCTCGACGTATTTGCCCGCGTAGGAGACGAAGTCGCCGCCGTCGCCGATCACCACGGCGTCGTCGGCGAGGACCTTGCCGAGCTCCCCGTAGATCCGCATCGGATGGATCGGGTCGGAGTCGGAGGCCAGCAGGGCGGCGTCTCCGGCGGCGGCCGACGCGGCGGCCTCGGCCAGCTTCGACAGCCACGGCTCGTAGGTCTTGGGGGAGACGCCCGCGTCGGCGCAGGCCGTACCGAGTCCCCAGAAGACCAGCGAGAGGTCGCCGGAGGCGACCCCGACGGGCTCGATGTGCGTGGTCAGCTGCGACGGCGCGTCGGCCAGGTGCACGACCTTGGCGAGGGGAGCGCCGTCCTTGCCGCCGAACCAGCCGTAGCCGAGGCGGAAGTCCAGCGGGGTGCCCGCCACGATCACCAGGTCGGCCTGGGAGAACGCCAGCCCCCGGGCCCGGGTGACCAGCAGCTCGTGCCCGGCGGGCAGGATGCCACGCCCCTGCCCGTTGGGGATGACCGGCAGGCGGAACTCCTCGGCGAAGCCCCGCGCGACCTCCTCGGCGCGGTCCATCCACACGTCCGAGCCCAGCACCAGCACGGGCCGCTCGGCCGCGGCGATCAGGCGGGCGATCCCGGCGAGCGCGTCGGGGTCGGGCTCCAGCGGCGACGGGGTCAGCGTCTCGGTGGCGTGGTCGAGCGGGGGCGCCGCCGCGAACAGGTGATCCATGTGGAAGTCAAGGAAGACCGGGCCTCGGTGCGGGGCGAGGGCCGTCCGAAAGGCCATCTCCACGTCCTGGCCGATGGAGTCGGGGCCGGAGCCGGTGAAGGCCAGCTTCGTGATCGGGGCGAACAGCGGCGGGTGGTCGATCTCCTGGAGCGCGCCGGATCCCCAGCGCGACTGCGGGGCACGGCCTCCCATGACCACGACGGGGGAGCCGTTGAAATGAGCGGTGGCCACGGCGCTGACGCCGTTGGTGACCCCGGGACCGGCGGTGAGCACGGCGAGCCCGGGTTTGCGGGTCAGCCGGGCGGTCGCCTCGGCGGCGAAGACCGCGCTCTGCTCGTGCCGTACGTCCAGGATGGGCACGCCTTCGTGGACCGCCCCGTCATACAGCGGGAAGACATGCCCGCCGGACAGGGTGAACATGGTTTCGATGCCGTAGGCCTTGGAGACGGTGACCGCGATGTCACCTGCGTGCTTGGGAGACTCCATATCGCGCAACCTACCAGTCAGTCACTTAGCCGGACAGTGATTGTTCACCCTGCCCAGATTCGTCCCATCTAACGCTCTCACCACGTATTGCGGCCGTTTGGCGGCGAAGCGGTGTGCCCGCCGATCACATGATCGAACGGCCCGCCTCGCCGCCGGTCCGCGGCGGTGATCGCAGTCGCCGTCTGGACGGCTGCGCCTAGAGCGGTGGGACCGACCAGCCCTTCTCGGCCCACAGGGGTGCGTGTTCGGCGTTGACGAACAGGCGGTCTTCCGGGTTCGGGACCCGGTGATAGCTCTGCGGGTGGAGCAGTTCCGAGGAACTGTCGGACAGGTCGAGGACATACCGGTCGGGTGCCCGGCGACCGGCCAGGAAGCGCAGCTCGAAGGCGTGCAGCCGCAGGGGGTCGGCGGGGTTCCAGACGCCGAGACCGGCCTGGCGTGCCCGCCGTACCGACTCGCGGGCCTGACCCAGCGCGCCTGCCTCGGCCAGGGTGCGGGCCGAGCCGGGAGCCGGTACGGCCTGCGCCACCCGGTTCTCCTGCCGGACGAAGGGATCGACGTTGGGCCAGATGAAGTAGGGCATGGCATGCCCGCCGGCGAGCAGCCGCTCGTTGTACGGCGCGGGCCTGGGCTTGAGCTTCTGGTCCCGGTTGACGTAGCAGAGCAACCGGCCGTACCGGTCGAGGACCTCGTGCGCGAAGGCCAGCCGGAACTTGAAGGTCTCGCCGCTCAGACCCTGCTCGGCGATGTCGGAGGTGATCATCTCCTTGAGTGCCTGGGCCGGAGGTCCCCCGTGCTCCGCGTGGTTGCGCGCGGTGGTCGCGTCCAGCTTGCCCAGGAGGTGGTCATGGAGTGCGGCGCGCAGCCGCAGCGGCTCGAAACCCGGAGCGAAGGGGTCGGCCAGGAAGTCGGTCCAGGCCGGGTGGGAAATCTTGACGAAGCCCTTGGGGAGGTCGGGGAGGTTGGGATTGCGCGGCAGCTCGAAGCTGACCTCGGGGGCGTCCACGCCGAGCAGGCGCACGCCGAAGTTTCCGTCGGCGGCGATGTTGATCGTGTCGCCGTCGTGAACGAGCTTGTCGACGGGCTGGGGAACACCGTCGGAACGCGCGAGGAGCGCATGCCCGATGGTGATACCGGGAACGGGCTGTTCGATCGCCTTGGCCATGCTCACATCATGAACGCCTGTTCGCGGCGCGTCATGGTATTGCTCCGTCCGACGCGTGTCGGAGAGTTCAGAGCGTGTCGGAGAGCGCCTTGATCGGCATCTTCAGGTCCGCCAGCAGCCCGAGGTCCGCCTCGGCGGTGCGCCCGAGGGTGGTCAGGTAGTTGCCCACGATGATCGCGTTGATCCCGCCGAGCATGCCGTCGCGGGTGCCCAGGTCGCCCAGGGTCAGCTCGCGGCCACCGGCGTAGCGCAGGATCGTGCGCGGCAGCGCGAGCCGGAAGGCGGCGATCGTCTTGAGCGCTTCGGAGCCCGTGAGGAGCGGGAACGACTCGAAGGGGGTGCCGGGGCGCGGGTTGAGGAAGTTCAGCGGGACCTCGTCGGGCTGCAACTCGCCGAGCTGCCCGGCGAACTCCGCGCGCTGCTCCAGACTCTCGCCCATGCCCACGATGCCCCCGCAGCACAGCTCCATCCCGGCCTCGCGCACCATCAGGCAGGTGTCCCAGCGCTCCTCCCACGTGTGGGTGGTGACGACCTTCGTGAAGTGCGACCTCGCGGTCTCCAGGTTGTGGTTGTAGCGGTGCACGCCGATCTCGGCCAGCTCGTCGACCTGGTCCTGGGTGAGCATGCCCAGCGAGCAGGCGACGTTGATGTCCACCGCCTCCCGGATCGCCTTCACGCCCTCGCGGACCTGGTCCATCAGCCGCCGGTCGGGCCCGCGCACGGCGGCCACGATGCAGAACTCGGTCGCGCCGGTCCGCGCGGTCTCCTCGGCGGCCTGGACCAGGGACGGGATGTCCAGCCAGGCCGCGCGGACCGGGGAGGAGAACTGCCCCGACTGGGAGCAGAAGTGACAGTCTTCGGGGCAGCCGCCGGTCTTGAGGGAGATGATTCCCTCGACCTCCACCTCGGGGCCGCACCACTTCATCCGAACCTCGTGCGCGAGCGCCAGCAGGTCCGGGAGGCGGTCATCGGGCAGTTCCAGGCACCGCAGGGCCTGTGCGGCGTCGAGTCCCCGGCCCTCTTCCAGAACCTGCGCGCGGGCGATTTCGAGGATGTCGCTCATGCTGCTCCACTCTGCGTCCGTCGTTTACGGCAGAAGCCTAAAGGTGGTGCGAAAAGCGGCGGGGTCGAACCCGCCGCCCAGAGCCGGGCCCAGGCCCGCGTGGGCCGTGCGGGCGAAGGTTTCCCGGTCGAGGTTCCCCGCTCCCTCGGGGAGCGCGCCCGTCAGCGGCCTGGCGGCCAGCATCTCCAGATCGGCCACGTTGCACCGCTCGGCCAGGCCGGGTTCGGCGGGCCAGGATCCGATCACCACTCCGGCCGGCTCCAGGCCGCGGTGGGCCATCGCCTCCAGCGTCAGCGCCGTGTGGTTGAGCGTGCCCAGCGCCGCCCGGACCACCAGGAGCACCGGAGCGGAGAGCATCCGGGCCAGGTCGGCCAGGGTTCCTCCCTCCTCGTCGAAGCGGACGAGCAGGCCGCCCGCTCCCTCGACGAGCACCAGCCGGTGCGACTCGGCCAGCTCCTTGATCCGGGCCGCCGCCTGGTCGAGGGAGACCTGCGGCAGGCCCATCACACGGGCGGCCGCCGCCGGGGCCAGCGGATCGGGGAATCTGGAGAACTCGAACGTGGTCGTCACCCCGGAGAGCCGGATGACGTCGTCCAGGTCTCCGGGTTCGGTTTCGCCCACTCCGGTCTGTGCGGGCTTCACCACCGCGACCGAGGAGCCCCGCTGCCTCGCGAGGGAGGCCACCGCCGCGGTGACGATCGTCTTGCCCACTCCGGTGTCGGTCCCGGTGACCACGAGGATGCTCACCCCCCTCACCTTAGGCGGCCCTGGCTTTTCGAGGGGACCCGGACAGGGGTGGAGGGGGAAGGTCAGGGGCGGCGCAACCGGGTGACGAACTTGTAGCGGTCGCCGCGGTAGAGAGACTGGGCCCACTCCACCGGGTTGCCGTCGGCGTCGAAGGCGTGCCGGGTGAGCAGGAGCATCGGCAGGCCGACGTCGACGCTCAGCACCTGCGCGTCGTACGGCGTGGCCAGCACGGTCTCGATGATCTCCTCGGCGTCGGTCAGCCGCACGTTGTAGGCGTTGTGCAGCGTTTCGTACAGCGAGGAGTGCACCTCCAGCTCGCGCCGGAGCCTGGGGAAGCGCCGGGCCGACAAGTGGGTGGTGTCGATCGACATCGGTTCGCCGTTGGCCAGGCGCAGCCGGTGGATGCGGAGCACCCGCCCGCCCGGGTTGATCGCCAGGCGGCGGGCCAGGGCCTCGTCGGCGGTGATGTAGCTGATGTCGAGGATCTTGGTGTCGGGTTCGAGACCGACGGTGCGCAGGTCGCCGGTGTACGAGGTCAGCTGGAGGACCTGAGCGACCTTGGGGTGCGCGACGAATGTCCCCTTGCCCTGGATGCGCACCAGGCGCCCCTCGACCACCAGCTCGGAGAGGGCCTGGCGCACGGTGGTCCGCGACGTCTCGAAGCGGATCGCGAGGGTCCGCTCGGGTGGCAGCGCGCTGCCCGCGGCCAGGCTCTTGGTGAGCGCGAGCAGGCTGCGCTTGACGTCGTAGTACTTCGGAATCCTGGGGGAGTCGTCTGTCACGCCCGCACCTCACCTAACGGCTCGGGACCGGCCTGGCCGCAGGCGCCGCACCTGCCGGCCCGCTCGCTTCGCTCACTCACACGGTCACCTTCATCATCTCGGCCACGGCGGTGAGCGCACCCCTGATCACCGCTAGATCATCGGAACTCAGATTGGCCCGCGCGGTCAACCGCAGACAAGAGCGGCCGACCGGCACCGAGGGCGGCCGGAAGCATCCGGCGCGCACTCCGTGTTCCGCACAGATGGCGGCGGCCCGAAGTGCGGTCTCGGGTGGGCCGAGCACGATTGGGACGACCGCACCCGCCGGGTCGTTGGTCTCCAGACCGAGTTCGCGGGCCATCGCGGCCAGCTCCTTCGCTCTGGTTCGCACGAATACGGGCAGTTCGGGCTGGTTTTGAAGGATATCCACAGCGGCGAGTGCCGCAGCCACGCTCCCCGGAGCCAGGCCGGTGTCGAAGATGAACGAGCGGCCCGTGTCTATCAGGGTTTCAACTATCTCCGGGGCCCCGAGCACGGCCCCGCCCTGGGATCCCAGGGACTTGGAGAGTGTGATCGTTCTCACAATGTGCGGCTCGGCCGCGAGGCCGGCGGCGTGCACCGCTCCCTGCCCGCCGGGGCCGATGACGCCGATCGAGTGGGCCTCGTCCACGATCAGCAGCGCGCCCTGCCGTACGGCTGCCGCGTGCAGTTCGGCGAGCGGCGCCAGATCTCCGTCCACGGAGAAGACCGCGTCGGTGACCACGACGGCGTGCTCCTCGCTCCGGTCGGCCAGGGCCTTCTCCACGGCCACCACGTCCTTGTGCGGGGTGACCACCACACGGGAACGTGACAGCCTGCAGGCGTCCACGATGGACGCGTGGTTGCCCGCCTCGGAGACCACCAGCGCGCCCTTGCCCAGGGCCGCCACGGCCGCCAGGTTGGCCAGGTATCCGGAGGAGAACACCAGCGCGCTCTCCGCTCGGGTGAAGGCGCACAACCGCGCCTCCAGCTCGGCGTGGAGCGCGGTGGAGCCGGTCACCAGGCGAGAGCCGGTGGAGCCGGTGCCCCAGGTTCGGGTGGCCGCCGTCGCGGCATCGGCCAGCCGGTCGTCCCTGGCCAGTCCGAGATAGTCGTTGGAGGCCAGGTCGATCAGGCCGTCGTCATCCGGGGTGCGGGCGCGCAGGGTCCGTTTCAGCCCCGCCGCCTGCCGAGTGGCCGCCTCCGAACGGAATCGTGCCAGCGGATCCGGGGTCTGTTCCATAGGGGGCATTGTCCCAGCCGAGTTCGCCCGATTCGCGTTCGGGCTGGCAAAGAACGCATGATGCACACGTGCCGACTCTTAGTGACCTGGCGGTTCGTCACACCGCGCTCGACGATGCCGACCTCGAGTGGATGCACTCGCTGGTCTCCGACTGGCAGCTCCTGGCGGACCTGTCCTTTGCCGATCTCATCCTGTGGATCCCGCTCCGGGACGGCACGGGATGGATCTCGATCGCGCAGATGCGGCCCACCACGGGGCCCACCGTCTATCACGACGACATCGTCGGGACGATCGTGGCCAAGGGCGAGCGGGCGCTCATCGACACCGCATGGAACGAGCGGCGGATCTGCCGCGAAGGCGATCCCGACTGGTCGAGCGGGGTCCCGGTGCGGGAGGAGACCATCCCGGTACGGCGGGCGGACCACTTCCTGGGCGTGATCCAGCGTTCGACGAACCTGTCCTCCGCGCGCACTCCTTCAAGACTGGAGCTCACCTACCTGCAGAGCGCCTCGGACCTGGCCCAGATGGTGGCCGAAGGCCGGTTCCCGTTCTCCGGCGCCGAGCCGATCCTGGTCCGCTCGCCGCGGGTGGGTGACGGGCTGCTCCGCCTGGACCGCGCGGGACGGGTCACCTACGCCTCGCCGAACGCCCTGTCGGCCTATCGACGGCTGGGCCTCAACGCCGACCTGGTCGGCGCCGAGCTGGGCCGTACCACCGCCACCCTCTGCTATTCGGACGAGCCCATCAACGAGAACCTGATGATCGTGGCCAGCGGCCGGGAGCCCCGGGAGACCGAGGTCGAGGCGGGTGGCACGGTCGTCCAGCTGCGGGCGATCCCGCTGGTCGTCGGGGGCGGGAGGATCGGCGCGCTGGTGCTCATCCGGGACGTGACCGAGCTGCGGCGCCGCGAGCGGGAACTGATGACCAAGGACGCCACCATCAGGGAGATCCACCACCGGGTGAAGAACAACCTGCAGACGGTGGCCGCGCTGCTCCGGCTGCAGGCCAGGCGCCTGCAGGTGCCGGAGGGGCGGGAGGCGCTTGAGGAGGCGGTGCGCAGGGTCGGGTCGATCGCGATCGTGCACGAGACCCTGTCCCACACGCCCGAGGAGCAGGTGGACTTCGACGACATCGCCGACCGCGTGATCGCGATGACGGGTGAGGTAGCGGCTCCGGAGGCGCAGGTCGTGCCGCGCCGCGTCGGGACGTTCGGGGTGCTGCGCTCGGAGATCGCGACGCCGCTGGCGATGGTCCTCACCGAGCTGCTGCAGAACGCGGTCCAGCACGGGCTGGCGCACCGGCCGGGAAGGCTTCAGGTGATCGTGTCGCGGGGGACCGACCGGCTGGACGTGATCGTGTCCGACGACGGAAGCGGCCTGCCCAGTGACTTCGACCTGGACTCGTCCACCAGTCTCGGCCTGCAGATCGTCCGCACGCTGGTGGTCGGAGAGCTGTCCGGGCGGCTGGCCATCGAACCCCGGCGGGGAGGCGGCACCGAGGTCACCTTGAGCATTCCCCTCCCCGCGGTCTGAGCCGGACCGGGGAGGGGGAGGTCTTCGGAGGTCAGACGCTGGCGCGGGCGCGGGCGCGGGCCGTGCGGCGCTTGAAGGCGCGGCGCTCGTCCTCGCTCAGACCGCCCCAGACACCGGCGTCCTGGCCGGATTCGAGGGCCCACTGCAGGCAGGCTTCACTGACGGTGCACGTACGGCAGACCTGCTTGGCCTCTTCGATCTGCATCAGGGCGGGGCCGGTGTTGCCGATCGGGAAGAACAGCTCGGGGTCCACGTCACGGCAGGCAGCGCGGTGGCGCCAGTCCATGCGTCCACTCCTTCGTAAGAGGAGCCCTTGCTGCGGCTCCGTCGGCTTACTTTGTGAAGACTTTCACTAACCAGCGCGAACAATTACCCGATCCTTGTTCGGTTCGGGACTGTTCGCTTGATCGTCAGTGGCCTGGGAGCGATGTTGCGCTCAAAGGTCCTACGTTCCGACGTCAATGTTGAGATTGTCAGCCACGTTCCGTACACGCAAGAGGTTTGGGAGAACGTTTTGCCGTATATGCATGTCGGATGCGTCACATGATGACCGCATGTAACTATCTAGACCAGAACTTGTAACACGTCCGGGATAGACCGGTACGTTACGCGCTCCACTTCTCCCAGGTAGTCGCCGTCGAGCTGGAACGCCACGGGCCGTTCGGCGTGCAGCGTGAACTCCCTCTCGTCATGGAACTGGACCAGATGGCGGCCGGTGGGCAGGGCGTCGCGCTCCCCGATGATCTGGGGGAGGAGGCTGAGCATCGAGGGCAGGCCCAGGCGCTGGAGCCCCAGCATGTCGAGACCGGTCTCGAAGCTCGCCCACGGGGTCGGGGAGACCGGCTGGGGGCCCACGTAGGTCCAGGGTGAGGTGTTGGAGACGATCGCCATGAAGATGTCGCCGGTCGACGGCAGATCCGGGCCCTCGACGGTCATGGCGGGGTGGCGTTTGTCGGTCGAGAGATAGTGACGCAACGCGGTGTTCACATAGCGCGCGGGGGTGGCCTTGCGGCCGGTGCCGCGCATTCCTTCGACCGCTCGGATCACCTCGGCGTCATACCCCAGGCCGCTACAGAAAGTGAAATATCGGCTTTCGTCGTTCCATAGGGCCTGGCCGAGCCCGACGGCCCGGCGCCGGTCGTCGCGGAGCGCCTCAAGCACCGCACCGGCCGCCTCGACCGGGTCGTTCGGCAGCCCGAGCGCCCGGGCGAACACGTTCGCGCTCCCGCCGGGGATCACCAGCAGCGCCGGCCGGTCCGCCGCGGTCCCGGCCCTCCCGCCCTCGCTTTCGTCGGCGTCGAGCAGGCCGTTCACGGTCTCGTTGATGGTGCCGTCGCCGCCGAGCACGGCCACCACGTCATACCCGGAGGCGTGGGCCTTTCGGGAGAGCTGGGCCGCGTGGCCCCGGTAGGCGGTCTCCTCGACGGTCAGGTTCATGGTCGCGCTCAAGGCCCTGATGAGCACGTCCCGCGTCCGCTGATTGGTCGTCGTCGCCTTGGGATTCACCAGGAGCATCGCGCGCATATTGCCAGCGTATCCGCCGAAAACGGCATCAGAGCCGCGAAAAGCGAGGGGAGAGGCCCCGGCGATAGGGTTGGGTTGTGTCGAACCGCCCGCTGACCCTCACCGTCGCCGCCGCCGTCATGGCCGTGGAAGGCTTTACCACCCTGTTGCTCGGCGGTTACGTCGGAGTCGAAACCGTGATCGGCGAACCCTCCGACGTGACGAGCTCGATCTTCGTCGCCGGGTTCGGGATCCTCGTCGGCGCGGTCCTGCTCTGGGTGGGCTGGGGCATGCTTCGCGTCGAGCGCTGGACACGGAGCCTGGGCGTGCTGGCGCAGATCTTCGCCGTCGTGGTCGGCATCACGCTGGTCCAGTCCGACCAGCAGACCATCGGCATTCCGCTGATCGCCGTGGCAGTGGTCGGACTGGTCGCGTTGCTGTCCCCGCCGACGACCCAGGCTCTCTACGGGGACCAGGACAGGGCCTAATCCTCCGCGGTCAGCCCCTCGCGGAGCTGGGCCAAAGTTCTGGCCAGCAGCCGTGAGACGTGCATCTGGGAGATGCCGAGCTCGGTGGCGATCTGTGACTGGGTCATGTTGCCGAAGAACCGCAGGAGCAGGATCCGCTTCTCGCGCGGCGGGAGCCGTTCGAGCAGCGGCTTGAGCGACTCGCGGTATTCGACGCCCTCAAGGGAGTCGTCCACGATGCCGAGGGAGTCGGCCACCGCGGGCGCGTCGTCGTCACCGGAGTCGGGCGCGTCGAGGGAGACCGTGGAGTAGGCGTTGGCCGACTCCAGCCCTTCGAGCACCTCCTCCTCGGTCATCTTCAGGAACGCGGCGAGCTCGGCGACGGTGGGCGCACGCCCCTCACGTTGCGAGAGCTCGCTGATCGCCTTGGTGAGCGAGAGCTTGAGCTCCTGCAGGCGGCGCGGCACACGAACCGCCCAGCCCTTGTCGCGAAAATGCCGCTTGATCTCGCCCACGATCGTCGGGGTGGCGTAGGTGGAGAACTCCACACCCCGGCCGAGATCGAAGCGGTCGATCGACTTGATCAGGCCGATGGTGGCGACCTGGGTGAGGTCGTCGAGCCATTCGCCCCGATTACGGAACCGGCGGGCGAGATACTCCACCAGGGGGAGATGGAGCTCCACGAGCTCGTCACGGATACGCTGGCGCCGTGAGTCGTCGGGGGTCAACTCCGCCAGTTCCGCGAAGAGCAGGCGCGCACGCACCCGGTCGGGCACCGCGTGGTCGCTGGCGGCCATGGCACGAGTCCTTTCCGTCACGCCGGCCTCGCTGCGCCTCGGCGCTTGCGTAGCACGATCGCCATGCGGTCGGGGGAGTCGGTTACGGCATCCACGTCGTCAGCCAGGGCGGTGAGCACCATCCACGCGAAGTCGTCGCGTTTCGGCGCGGAACTGCCGACCGTGTTGACCTCGACCCGGACCTGCATTAGCTGCCCGGTGAGCTCGAACTCGGCCGTCAGGTCGGTCCCGGGAACGGCCTGGGTCAGCAACATCGCGCACGCCTCGTCGACGGCGATCCTCAGATCCTCGATCTCGTCGAGCGTGAAGTCCAGCCGTGCGGCCAATCCGGCGGTCGCCGTACGTAGCACGGACAGATAGGCACTCGCGGCCGGTAGCCGGACGCTCACCACGTCACGGATCCCGCCCATACCGACTGCGGGTGTCTCGGTGTGTTCGGTCACGTTCCTCCTCGCAGAGTCGCTGACTGCAACCTACAGCCCCGTGAGGGTGGTTGGCCCGATTGGACTCGCGATCGGGGCGATTTGCACCTCAAGAACACCCTAAGACACGTGAATGGGGCATCTGAACAGGTCAGGCCCCATGTGGCCATACGCCACACGGGGCCTGTCAATATCCACTGCGACGTCGCGCGCCGCGCCGCGGATCAGGCGGCCTTGGTCGCCCAGAAAATCTTGGAGATCTCGTCGATCTTGCCCAGGAGCTCGTCGGCCTTGGCGACGTCGACGGTGCCCTTGGCCCCGGCGGCCCCGGCCAGCTTGGTGGCGTCCCAGAAGAGCTGGTGCAGCTGAGGGTAGGTCTCCAGGTGCGGGGGCTTGAAGTAGTCGGTCCACAGCACCCACAGGTGGTGCTTGACCAGCTCGGCCCGCTCCTCCTTGATGGTGAGGGCGCGCGAGCGGAAGACCGGGTCGTCGTTGCCGGCGTACTTCTCCATGATGGCCTTCACCGACTCGGCCTCGATGCGAGCCTGGGCGGGGTCGTACACGCCACACGGCAGGTCGCAGTGCGCGGACGCGACGTGCTTGGGTCGCAGAAGTCGTGCAAGCATCGGAAAATCCTTCCTTGATGCTGAGTTCAGCATGGTCCATTAGCGACCTTACTCGTCTTCGGATACCCGTGTGGGAGGGGGTTGCGCTCCATGAGGGTCCGTGTCGAAGGAGATTCGATGTTGCCCACGTTGCGGCCCGGTGACTGGCTCTGGGTACGGCGCGGCGCACCGGTCAGGGCAGGGGATCTGGTCGTCGCCCGGCTCCCGTCCGATCCGTCGCGGCTGATCGTCAAGCGTGCGGCCTGGGAGGCGGACGGAGGATGGTGGCTGGAGAGCGACAACCAGCGTGCCTCCGGCCGCCGCGACAGCTGGGACTTCGGCGCCTTGCCCCCGTCGTTGCTGGTCGGCCGGGTGGTGCTGCGCTACTGGCCGTTGACCTTCTTGCGGGCCCGGTAGGCGGCCACGTTCGCCCGGCTGGCGCACCGCTCGGAGCAGTAGCGCCGGGAACGGTTGGAGGAGGTGTCGAGGTAGACCCTGTTGCAGGGCGACGCCTGGCAGAGGCCGAGCCGGTCCACGCCGAGGTCGGTGACGATGGTGGCCAGGCCCATCACCGCGCCCACGGCGTACTGGTCGGCCATCCGGCCGCCCTCGGTGAGGTGCATGTGCCAGCGCTCGCCGTCGTGGCCGGAGATCTGCGGCTGGACCGGATGCTGGATCAGCAGCGAGTTGAGCCGGTCCACCACGTCGTCCTCGTTGCCACAGGCCGCGGCCTCGAACACGGTGACGAGCTCTTCGCGCAGGTCGCGCAGGGCGTCGAGATCACCCCTGGTGATGCGGCAACCGGGACGGTAGCGGCCGCCCTCCTCAAGGAGAGCGCGTAGCCCTTCCAGACCGGTCAGTCGGTCGGGGCTGTTGATGAGCAGCACAGCCAACTCGGCGTAGGAGGTCAAGTCCACCGGGCGATCCGTCAATGTAAGTGATGGGTGGGGAGTCCGAGTATTACACGTGTGACAAGGTGAACACTATGTCGGCGAAAGTAAGCCACTTGTGTCATCGGCCGGAGTCTCAACATGTGGCACAATCGAGCGACGGGTGACCCCCGTACCCTCCGGACGACCGCTCCCAGCGAGCAGGCCCCGAGCGGCTACAGAAGCCGGGCCGCGCTTCCCGCGGTGTGTCTACGAAGGAACCAATCCGTCTGCCTGACTGAACTACAGGGGTCGCTGTGGCTGTTACGCCATCCTCCATTTCCCTCGAAGCCCTCGATCTTGATCCGGCCTTCGCCCTGCACCGCGGTGGAAAGCTGGAGATCCGCTCGACCGTCCCGGTCCGCAACGCCGACGACCTGGCGCTCGCCTACACCCCCGGTGTGGCCAGGGTCTGCACCGCGATCGCCGAGGAGCCCGAGCTCGTCAACGACTACACCTGGGTCTCCAACGTCGTCGCCGTCGTCTCCGACGGCACCGCGGTGCTCGGCCTCGGTGACATCGGGCCCGCCGCCGCCATGCCGGTCATGGAGGGCAAGGCCCTGCTGTTCAAGCAGTTCGCGGGGGTCGACGCGGTGCCGATCTGCCTCGACTGCACCGACGTGGACGCGCTGGTCGAAACCGTCGCACGGCTCGCGCCCTCCTTCGGCGGCATCAACCTGGAGGACATCAGCGCGCCTCGTTGCTTCGAGGTCGAGGACCGGTTGCGCGAGCTTCTGGACATCCCCGTCTTCCACGACGACCAGCACGGAACCGCGATCGTCGCGCTGGCGGCACTGAAGAACGCGGCCAGGCTGACCGGCCGCTCGCTGGGAGACCTGAGGGCCGTGGTCGCCGGGGCGGGAGCCTCCGGTGTCGCGGTCAGCCGCATCCTGCTCAACGCCGGCATCGGCGACATCGCGGTCTCCGACTCCAAGGGCCTGATCCACCAGGGGCGCGACGGGCTCAACCCGGTGAAGGAGGCCCTGGCGCGCGACACCAACAAGGCCGGTCTGCGGGGCTCCACGGAGGAGGCGCTGGCCGGCGCCGACGTGTTCGTGGGCCTGTCGGGCTCGACGGTGTCCGAGCAGGCCATCGCGTCGATGGCGCCCGGCGCGATCGTCTTCGCGCTGTCCAACCCGACGCCCGAGGTGCACCCGGAGGTCGCCAGGAAGCACGCCCGGGTGGTGGCGACCGGCCGCTCCGACTTCCCCAACCAGATCAACAACGTGCTGGCCTTCCCCGGCGTGTTCCGGGGGGCGCTCGACGTCCGAGCCTCCACCATCACCGAGAACATGAAGGTGGCCGCGGCCGAGGCGCTGGCCGCCGTGGTCGGCGACGACCTCTCCGCCGACTACGTGATCCCGAGCCCGTTCGACGAGCGCGTCGCCCCCGCGGTCACCGCCGCGGTCGCCGTGCAGGCCCGTGCCGACGGGGTCGCCCGTCTGTAGATCCATCCGCCTTTCAGGCCCGCCTGAGAAGACGCCCCTCGCCCGATCGGCGAGGGGCGTTTTTGGTATGGGAAACTCAAAAAGTTGGTCACGGATTGTGCTATAAAAAAAGCTCTCCGTTACCTATCCGGGCAAGAGTGTGCAGGAAGGGCGGATGCGGGCGCGCGGGGCCTGAAGCGTCACCGGCGCCCCGACGGTTCTCACGGTGAGGAGAGCGATGGAGCGCGAGCCCAATCAATCACTCCAGCGACTCATCGCTGAAGCGGGCTTCACGTACAAGGGGTTGTCCCGCAGGCTTAACGACCTCGGTGCGACCCGCGGCCTGTCCGGTCTGAAGTATGACCATAGTTCCGTTCTGCGCTGGATAGGCGGCCAGCGTCCGAAAGACCCGGTTCCGGGACTGCTCGCGGAGATCTTCGCACTCCGGCTCGGCAGAACGGTCAGCTCGGAGGAACTCGGCCTGCCGGCCGTCTCGACACCTCTCAGCCTCGGACAGGAGTTCACCCATACCTGGCAAGAGGGAGTCGCGACCGTGACAGCACTATGGCGGGGGGATGTCGAGAGACGCAGGTTCCTGCTCGACTCCACCTTCGCGATCGGGGCCGGATCCGCCGGAGCTCTGCGCTGGCTGACCCTTCCCCTGGAGGGCCGCCCCGTCGCGAGCGGCACCCGGCGGGTGGGCAGGGCGGACATCGCCGCCATCCGAGAGGTGACCCGATCCTTCGGGGAACTGGACAACAGGTTCGGCGGCGGCAGGATTCGCTCTGCGGTCGTGAAATATCTGGACACGGCGGTCGCGCCGTTGCTCAGCGAAGGCTCCTACGACGAAGGCACCGGCAAGGCGCTGGCGTCCGCCGCGGCCGAGCTGACCCGGCTGGCCGGGTGGATGGCCTACGACCTGGAGCAGCACGGCCTGGCGCAGCGCTACCTGATTCAGGCGTTGCGGCTGGCCAGGGGGGCGGGGGATCACGGGCTCGGCGGGGAGATCCTCGCCGGGATGAGCCACCAGGCCATATATATAGGTCAGCCCACGCACGCCCTCGACCTGGCCCGGGCCGCCCAGCTCTCGGCCCGCCGGGCCGGCGTCTTCGCCCTGCTGGCGGAGGCGCACGTGCTGGAGGCCCACGCGCATGCCGTGATGGACGACCGCGCGGCGTGCGGAAACTCCCTGCACGAGGCCGAGCTGGCCTTCGACCGGCGCAAGGCCGGTGAGGAGCCGGCCTGGATCTCCTACTTCGACGAGGCCTACCTGTCGGCCAAGTTCGCCCACTGCTTCCGGGACCTGGGTGACGGGCCGGGCACCGTACGGCATGCGACGCGATCGCTGGACATGGACCGGCGCTACGTTCGCGGGCGGATGTTCAACCTGTCGCTGCTGTCGGCGGGGCTGGTCGAGTGCGGCGAGCTGGAACAGGCCTGCACGGTCGCCGGTGAGGCCCTGGAGCTGGCCGGGGGGCTGCAGTCGGCCCGGACCCGGTCGTACGCGACCGAGCTGTGGCGGAGGCTCGACCCGTTCGCCGCGGAGACGCCGGTGCGGGAGCTGAACGAGCGGGCCAGGGACCTCGTCCCCACCGCCTGAGTCTGGTTCACGCTCATCTGAGCGCCTTGCGAGTCCCCGTTGGGAGAACCCCGAAAACCAAGAGGGGCCCGGCCGCGATGGCCGGGCCCCTCTTGGTTTTCACCGGTGAAGGGCTGAGGAGCCCGGCAGAAGCCGGGCCCCTCAGGTGGAGCAAGATGAGCTTGAGGTTTGGACCCCCGAGCTCAGGTGATCGTCAGGACTACTTGACGATCGAGCCGGACCAAACAGCGGCGGCCTTGTTGTAGATCATCGCGGTCTCACCGTCGAAGTACGGCGAGGTGCTCAGGTCGTAACGGCCGTTCTTGTCCTGGTCACCGAACAGGCTGGTCACACCGTTCAGGTAGCCGAGACGCTTGGCGCTGCTGTACTTGACGAGCCACGGGGAGCCGTCGGCACCCGGGGTCATCGGGCACTTGAGGCCGATGTGCTCCTCGACCTTCTCGGCGGCGGAGACGTAGACCTTGCCGGAGGTCTTGCCGTAGCAGTACTTCGGCGTGACACCGGTGTAGGCCTTGTTGCCGTCGGGGTGCGCGTCCGCGGGGTAGCCGAAGACGAACACGGTCTGGCCGGTCTTCTGGTTCCAGGTCACACCCTGGCCGCCGACGACCTCACCGAGGTGGCCGGTGTCCTGGATGAAGCCGTCGACGACGTAGAAGACCGTCTTGTAGAAGGACTTGACGTCGGTCTTCTTCACCCAGTACTTGACGAAGTAGTGGGTGATGGTGTAGTTGCCCTTGTCGTCAATCTTCTTGTAGCCCGGGCCGGTGTAGGCGTCGTACTCGGACTTGGTGACGTTGACGGGGACGCCGCTCTTGGCAACAGCCTTGCCACCGTTGACCTCACCACTGGGGGCCTTGTCGTAGGCCTCCTTGGTGACCTCCTCGTACACCTTCACGGCGTCGGGGTGGCCCGGGCCCACCGGGTCCTTGATGGTGTCAGCCTTGGCCCAGCAGTCGGAGGTCTCGCCGCCGTTGAGGTCCTTGCACTTCTGGTACTCGGCCTCGGTGATCGCCACGTCCTTGGTGAACTTGGCACCGGCGAAGGCGTCGTAGTCCTTCTTGCTGACGACCTTGGGCGTGCCGCCGCCGACCTGGACACCGTTGTAAACGGTGACGAACGCGTAGTCCTTGTCGCGGTCGTTGAAGACGCTGTAGTCGTAGTGGGTGTAGGCGGTCTTACCGACGTAGATACCGTAGGGCGCCTTGCCCTGGTAGTAAGCCGGGACGAAGGCCCAGTTGTCCGCAACGCTGGCGTTCTTCTTGTCGTCGTAGACGCAGTGACCGGCCGTGGCGACCAGGTTGCGGTACTTCGACTGGACCGAGGTGCCGGAGCACCACTTCAGCTGGCCCTCGGAGTCGACAAAGAACACCTTACCGATGGTCTTCGGCAGGTTGACGTTCTTGATCTTGGCGGCGACCTTCTTCTCCTCGCCGATGGGAGCGACGGTGCCGGGCTTACCGTCGGGGGTGTAGCCACCGCCAGCGTTCAGCGACGGGGTCGCCTTGGTCTCCCAGGTGTAAGGCGTGGCCTTGGCGAGGTTGTTGGTGTGCTCGTTAGCAGCCAGCCAGAACTTGGCGACGTCGACGGCGGCCGGAGCGTCCTTGGCCATCGTGTCGTACGCCCAGTCGGGGTTGGCGTGAGCCGTGCCGGCCAGACCAGCGGCCAGCAGACCGGTGGCGAGAACGGCGCCGCCGGCGGGGAGGAGGATGCGCTTCAAGGGAACTCCTTGGTCTGATGTGGAACGCTTCTTGCGTCCCATGCGTCAGTAAAGGGATAGCCAGAAACATACAGGGCCGATCTTGAGGATCGGAAGCCGCTTTGGTGGGTAAAGAGACCGTGCGCCCCGCCGAGACCTTCCCGTTATGTTTGGCGAGCCTTGGAGCGGTTGTTGCGCTTGAGGCTTTTGGATGGCATTTCCGCAGATAGGCATGATCCTGTTGCGTATGTGACCGATGTGGTGTGAGTTTACGGATACGCTCGGTCACGAGGCTAATGTGACTCAGATCACATGGAACCGATGGCACCGATTTGCCGCGAATCACGTCTAACGCGTCCGAAGTGTCCCCGGATGAGGTCTGTGGTGCCCTGGAAACACGTGTGGGACCCGGCGTGTGCCGGGTCCCACTGAATAGGACAAAGGGGAGAAGCCCTCATTTAAGGGGTGTTCGGTCTACTCGCAGGGCTCGCCGTTGGGGCCGGCGATCCTGCCGGACCGGTCGTTGGCGGCCTCCGGGCAGGTGCCTTCCGGGTGTCTAGGCCGGGCGCTGCTTCTCCGCCCACTGGTAGACGGCGTAGGTCCACCGGGTGAAGTACGGCGAGGAGATCTGGTCGTACTTGCGGTCGACGTCGGTGTCCCAGGCGAGGCTGTTGACGCCGTTGAGATAGCCGAGGCCGGTCGAGGGGTTGTAGCCGACCAGCCAGGGGCCGCCGCTCGCACCGGCGGTGAACCCGCACTGGAGCGCGATGCCCAGCTCGACCAGCCGGGCGGGGGCGTTCTGCCTCTTGGTGCGCCCGTCGCACCACAGAACCTTCTGCCCGTCGTAGGGCCTGCTGCCGTCGATGTGGGGGGCCGCTGGATAGCCGAAGGCGAAGACGTACATGCCCGCGTGGCGGTTGATCACGAGACCCTGCCCGCCGACGTTGTCCTCCAGACTGCCGACGTCCTCCATCTCGTAGGTGTCCGGCGCCTTGCCCGGCTTCCATCTGAACCCGTCGTGCACGGTGACGAACGCGTAGTCGAAGTCGTAGTCGCCCATGCCGGGGAAGTCCTCGTGCAGGTTGAGCGAGTGTCCGACGTAGATGCCGTAGGGGGTTTTGCCCTGGGAGTAGCCCGGGATGAAGATCCAGTAGTTGGCGGCCCTGCCCTGCCTGGCGTCGTAGGCGCAGTGCGCGGCCGTGGCGACGAGGTTGTGGTTGGCGGACGCCACCGAGGAGGCGGAGCACCAGTAGTCCTTGTCCCCCATCCGGAAGAACACCTTGCCGACGGTTATCGGCGAGTTGCCGGTGGTCGGGAGGCTCTTCTTGGGGAGGGTGGGCCTGATGATCGGAGAGGAGGCGACGGTTTTGGGGCGCGGGGTGGCCTTCGCCGTGGCGACGGGGGAGGCCGAGGGGGTGGGGGAGACGGAGGGCGTGGCCGTGGGGGTGGCGGTGGCGGTGGCGCTCCCGCTGGGCTTGCTCTCGGGGATGGCCGGGGTGTTGTTCTGGACTTCCTTGAGCCTGGCCGGGGTCCAGTATTCCGCGATCCGCTTCATGTCCGCGGAGTTCTTGGTCAGCTTGATGGACATGATGCGGTCGGGCATCGTCGGGTAGGGCCTGGCCGCGGCGCTCCCGGCGAACGCGGACAGCATGACCACACAGGCGGCGACGAAGGCGCCGATTGTGGCCGTGAGCCGCCGAGCGCGGGGAGACATGGGGGAAATTCCTTTCGGGGGGAAGCGCCAGAGGGAAGGTTGCAAAGAGTGATTTTTCCAGATCAACTTAGTTTTGGTTAGTTCGCTTTACCAATCTGTTCCTGCTCCGTTCCCTGGTCAGCATGCCTTCAGGGGCATAAGCGCCCTGTCAAGGAGGGAAGGGCCCGGCGCCGTCCGGGCCCTTCTACATCATGACAACCTCACCCTAGGAAGGGAGCTTCCCGGTCCAGAGGTTGGCGGCGAACTTGTAGATGCCGTAGGTCTCACCGTTGAAGTACGGGGTGGTGACCCGGTCGTAGCGGCCGTTCTTGTCACTGTCGACCGTCAGGCTCACGACGCCGTTGAGGTAGCCGGTCCGCCTGCTGTTCTTGTACTGCAGCAGGAAGGGGCCGCCGCTGGCGCCCGGGGTGAAGGCGCACTTGATCGCCTGCTGCTCCTCGGCCTTGTACGCCGACACGACGGGCGCGGCGCCCGTCTTGCCGTAGCACCACTTCATGGTGTGCCCGGAGTACGGCTTGTCGCCGTCCAGATGAGGCAGTGTCGGGTAGCCGAAGGTGAAGACCTTCTTGCCGAGCGTCTGGTTCCAGGCGAAGCCCTGGCCGCCGACGTTGTCGCCGAGGCGACCGGCGTCGGCCACGGTGGTGATGTAGTACCGGAAGATCACGTACTTCACCGACGCGGTCTTCTTGATGTACTTCACCACGTAGTAGTGCGTGATGGTGTAGTTGCCCTTGGAGTCGAGCTTCCGGTAACCCGGGCCCTTGTAGTCGTCGTACTCGGACTTGGTGACGTTCTCGACGCGGCTCTCCAGCTTGGAGCCGCTCTTGGGCCAGTCGTCCTGAGCCAGCGGCTTGCCGTCGCGGGTGACCTTGTCGTCCTTCAGGCCGTAGACGTCGCCGTCGACCTTCTCCCAGGTCCACTTGTCGGCCTCGGTGGCGACGGCGACGGCGCCCTTGTACTGCGGGCCGACCTCGTCCTCGGAGGAGACGTTCTCGACCTTGCCGAGGCCGCCCTTCTGGGTCCACCGGTCGTAGGTCTCGAAGTCGACCGGCTTGGCGTCCTCGCGGCCCACACCGCCCTTGTCGACGTGAGCCTTGTAGGTCTTGTAGTCGACTTCCCGCTCGGGCTGCTGCTTGATGCCGTTGTAGACGTTGACGAAGGCGTAGTCGTAGTCGTAGTCCTCGAAGACGGTGAAGTCGTCGTGGCTGTTGACCTTCGCGCCCACGTAGATGCCCCAGGGGGCCTTGCCCTGGTAGTAGCCGGGGATGAACACGAAGTTGTCGTACGGCTTGTTCGTGTCGGTGTCGTAGACGCAGTGGCCGGCCGTGGCGACCAGGTTGCGGTACTTCGACTGCACCGAGGTGCCGGAGCACCAGCGCTCCTGGCCCTTGTCGTCGACGAAGAAGACCTTGCCGACGGTGATGGGCAGGTTCAGGTTCTTCGAGCGACCGGCGGACTTGCCCTCCTCGCCGATCGGGGCGACGGAGTTCGGCTTGCCGTCGGCGGCGGCCTTGGTGGCGCCGGCCTTGGACAGCTTGGCCGAGACGGTGGAGTCGGCGACGAAGGACTTCGCCGACCTCAGCTTGGAGGCGGTCCAGTAGCCCGCGATGGCCTTGGCGTTCCCGGAGGGAGTGAGGGGCGCCGACTCGATGTCGGGCTTGGGGGCGGCCTGGGCGGCGGTCGAGAGGGAGGCGCCGATCATGGAGGTGGCCACCAGGGCACCGCCGAGGGGGAGGGCCAGGCGCTTGACTCGGGAGTTCAATCTAGCTCCTTCTTTGTCACAAGCCACTCGGGATGACTCATGCATACGTAAAGAGACAAGACGAGACCGTACTGGTTAAAGAAGGTTTAAAGAGGTGTAAATCGGACAGCATGGTGGACCGATATGGTTTCGTTACCAAATTTAGGGAACCGAAGATCGGCGAGCTACGTCTGAATCCCCTTGAGTTGATCAGGTTTGGGGTGCTGGCCGTACGGGAGTGTTGACCTGTGGAAACGCCGGTGCTGTAAGGGGCGGTGGGGCCGGCCCGGTGAGCGCCCGGCGCGGGCGGTGTCCGGGGCGCGCGCTCACCGCACGCCGGCCGCCGGTTGACCTGGTCCGTGCCCTCAGTTGACGACGTGTTCCGGGCCGGTCCGCGTGCGTCCTATGACCGATGATTCGGGGTGAGTCGCTGCGGGACAGTCCGCCGGGGGCCGGTATAGCATTTCCGCAGTTCAGGGCCCAAATTAACAACCCCCCGATCAGGGTCAAAACCATCACTTCCGACCCGTATCTACAATGCGTGTTCATCGGGGGATTTCATGCGACGTCTTTTCTGCCTGGCCGCCACCGGGCTCTTCCTTCTCTCGGGCACGACCGCTGCCGGCGCCATGCCGCGGTCCTACGAACTCGACCTCGCAGCCAAGCCGAGCCCGCCGCGGTCGGCCGAGGCGAAGCCGGGCCCGCCGGGGGCTCACCGGAACAGGGACTTCAGGGATTCCCGGCACAGGCAGATCCAGCACAGGATGAACCGACACAAGGACGGCAAGGGCGGCAAGGACGGCTGGAGGACCATCCGGATCGAGTCGCCCACGCCGGAGCCCGACTCCGACTCCGCCCCCGCCCAGCAGGCCGCGCTCAAGCCTCCCGCCCAGAGGGACATGAAGGTGCTGGTGCTGAGCCTCGCGGCGGGGGAGAACGCGGTGCCCGCCGAGCGGTACGCCCTGCTCGGATGCGAGCCGACACGCGGCACGCACCCCGGCGCGCCCGACGCGTGCAGGGCGCTGCTGTCGGTGAACGGTGACCCCGCCGCGCTCAGGCCGCCGCCCGGCCTGGCCTGCACGATGCAGTACGACCCGATCACCGTGACCGCGACCGGTGTCTGGCAGGGCCGGCTCATCAGGTACGAGCGGACCTTCGGCAATGCCTGCTCGCTCCGTGGCGCGACCGGCCCGGTCTTCACGTTCTAGAACCTCCCGATCGCCCGGGGCTCCAGAGCCCGGAACGCGAAGAGGCCCGGCCTGAAAAGGCCGGGCCTCTTGTCATGTGGCTCCATCCCAGCGCTTTCTTGTTATTCAAATGCCCATTTGTCGTGAATTTGCGGATGGGCATTTCCGCAGCTCATCGCCACTGTGCGACGATGTGTCGATATCGCTAACAATATCGGTAGCAGTGCCCATCAATGGTTTCTCTGGCAATTCGGGCAACCTGCGGCTATTAAACCGAATGATGTTCTGGTTGGATGTGCGCATGAGCGTGGACCCTCGCACTCCCTGCCTCGTCGGTGTCGCCCAGCACACGGTTCGCGACCAGCCCGGGCCGGAACCGCTGGACCTGTGGGAGCTGGTCGCCCGCGAGGCCGCCGCCGACGCCGGGGTGCCCGGCGTGCTGGAGAGCCTCGATTCGATCCAGATCGTCTACACCGAGTCCTGGCAGTATGACGACCCTGTGGCCAGGCTCGCCGAGCGGCTCAAGGCCGAACCCCGGCACCGGGCCTACTCCAGGGTAAGCGGAACGGCCCCGCAGCTCCTTCTCGGCGAGGCGGCCGGTCGGATCGCCGCGGGGGAGATGGACGCCGCGTTGATCGCCGGGGCGGAGGCGCTGGCCACGCGCAGGACTTTCCGCAAGGCGGGAGAGCGGGTGGCCTGGAGTCATCCGGCCAGTCCCAAGCCGCCCTACGGCTGGGAGCGCCCCCCGCACCCGGCCGAGCTGGCCCATGAGCTGTTCCTGCCCGTTCACACATGCGCGATCATGGAGACCGCCCGGCGAGCGGCGAGCCGGGAGTCCCTTGAGGAGGAGCGGTGGAGCCGTGGCCGCATGATGGCCCCGATGACCCGGGTCGCCGCGGCCAACCCGCATGCCTGGTACCGGGAGATCCGGACACCGCAGGACCTGGTCACCCCGTCGGGGGACAACCGGTTCGTCGGCTGGCCGTACACCAGGCGGACCGTCGCGGTCATGGAGGTGGACCAGGCCGCCGCCGCGATCCTGGTCTGCGCCGGGCTCGCCGACCGGCTCGGCGTCCCCTTGGACAAGCGCCTCTACCTGCGGGGATGGGCGTACGCCGAGGACACGTGGGAAGTCGCGGCCAGACCGGAGCTGGGATCCTCCGCGGCCGCCGGGGCCGCGGCGCGGCAGGCTTTCGCGCGGGCGGGTGTCGGTCTCGACGACCTCGGCGCGCTGGACGTCTACAGCTGCTTCGCGATCGCGCTGCGTTCGGCCTGTGCCGCCATGGGACTCGACCCGTTCGACTCCCGGGGGCTGACGGTCACCGGCGGCCTGCCGTACGCGGGCGGTCCGGCCAGCGGCTATGTCCTGCACGCCACCGCGGCGATGGCCGGGCGCCTGCGGGAGGAGCCCGGCCACGGCCTGATCACCGGAGTCGGCATGCACCTGACCAAGCACACCTGTGCGATCTGGTCCACCGAGCCGGGTGGCACGCTGGGGGACGGCTCGCCCGTGCACCTCGCCGAGCCGGTGCCGATCGTGGCCTCCTATGAGGGACCCGCGACCGTCGCCGGATACACCGTCGCGCACGGCAGGGACGGATCGGCCGAACGCGGCGTCCTCGTCGCCGATCTGCCGGGCGGGGGCCGCGCGCACGCCCACATCCGCCATTCCGGCCTGATCGCCGAGGCCGAGTCTCGTGAGCTCGTCGGCAGCGAGGTTCGCCTGACCATCGACGGATCAGTAAATATCGCGACATGGTGATGTGGCGGGTTTGATCCGTGACCGGCTTGACATCGGCGCCGAGATCCTGAGAACTCGAAGATAGGGCGAAAGCCGTACTTCCGCGTGAGGCAGCCTGAGACATGGTCGGCGATCGATACGACATCATCGAGGCGGAGCCGCCGAGGGGCCCCCGGCGCTGGATCGGGATCGCGGTGCTGGCCGCGCTCGTGGCCGTGCCGGTGTTCGGCCTGCTGACCAGCCGGGAGCCCGACGCGGTGGCGCCGTTCCCCGAACCCGTGCCCGCGCCGCCGAGGGTCACCGTGACGGCGGTCTCCAACGTGCTCCATCCCAAGCCGCGCTACAAGAACGGCAGGGAGATCCTGGACGTCGTCTTCCCCGACGGCTCGAAAGCCGAGGTCAGCTACCCGGCCGAGCTGGGCCTGGCCAAGCTGGGCGTACGGCCGGCGCAGGGCGCCTGGCTGGACGGGTACTTCAGCCTGTTCCGGCAGCTGACCGCGCCGCCGGGCGGGCCCGCCGAGGTCTCCCAGGGCAACCCGATGATCCGGCGGCTGTCCGAGCGGGTCACGCTCTGGCAGCCCACGAGCGCCGCCGAGGGGCACGTGCTGCTGTTCGCCTTCGACCCCTGGTACGTCGCCCTGCACGATCTCAAGAACGGCATGACCTACGAGCAGCGGCTCCTGTGGGCCGAGAACCTGCACGGCAGGGTGACCAAGAGCGGCTATCTGGTGCTGGAGGGCAGGCCTCCCGTACGGCTGGCGAGACCGGGGCAGGATTTCAAGGGCGAACAGGTGGGACCGCAGCTGTGGTTCGGCGGGGCCCGCGAGACGCTGGTGGTGCTGGTGCCGGTGCCGGGCTGCGACGTCAGGACGATCCAACTGCCGATGATCGAGCAAAGACGTCGTTTCTCCGCCGAGACCTGCCAGGACGGGGTGTATGTCGCGGCCTCCGGAGAGCGCGGACACGTCGAGAGGGTAATCGCCGGCATCATGATCAAGGCGGGGGCGTAGGGTGCGGCCATGTTCGCCGTAACCGCCACACAGACCGATTCCGACAACCCGCTCACCGGGCTCACGCTCGGCGAGCACCCCGAACCCAAGGTTCCCGACGGCTGGACCACCGTCACGGTGAAGGCCGCCGCGCTCAACCACCACGACCTGTGGACGCTCAAGGGCGTGGGCATCCGCCAGGACCGGCTGCCGATCGTGCTCGGCTGCGACGCCGCCGGTCTCGACGAGGACGGTAACGAGGTCATCGTGCACTCGGTGATCGGCAGCGGTCCCGACGAGACGCTCGACCCGAGGCGGTCCCTGCTGTCGGAGACGTACGACGGCACCTTCGCCGAGCGGGTGGCCGTCCCCCGGCGCAACCTGGTGCCCAAGCCCGCCGCGCTCAGCTTCGAGGAGGCGGCCTGCCTGCCGACCGCCTGGCTGACCGCCTACCGGATGCTGTTCGACAAGGCGGAGCTGGAGCCCGGCTCGACCGTGCTGGTCCAGGGCGCCGGAGGCGGCGTGGCCACCGCCCTGATCGCCCTGGGCAGGGCGGGCGGTTACCGGATCTGGGCCACCAGCCGGTCGGAGGAGAAGCGGGCGCGGGCACTCGAGCTCGGAGCCGACCAGGTCTTCGAGAACGGCGCCCGGCTGCCCGAACGGGTGGACGCGGTGATGGAGACCGTGGGCCAGGCCACGTGGGACCACTCGCTGAAGGCGCTGCGTCCCGGTGGCCGGATCGTGGTCTCCGGCGCGACCAGCGGCGCGGTGCCCCCGGCCGACCTGAACCGGGTCTTCTTCCTGCAGTTGTCGGTGATCGGGTCGACCATGGGAACCCGCGACCAGCTGGCCAGGCTCGCCCGCTTCCTGGAGCAGACCGGCGCCCGTCCGGTGATCGACCGGACGCTCCCGCTGTCCGAGGCTCGCGAGGGGTTCGCCGCCATGCACGAGGGAGACGTGTTCGGGAAGATCGTCTTCACCGTGCAGGGCTGATCCGGGCCGCGCATGTAAGTAGTGAGTTACTTTCGGCCTCTCGGGTGGTAGACAGCAAGTGAGGACGTATCACCCGGGAGGCCCGGCATGACTGACTCCACCGCGCGACCCGAACCCGAGCCGTTCGGCCCCGGAGACATGCTCTGGGAGGGCATGGGCGACTACCGGCTGATGCTCCTGCTCGGCGGAGCCCTCGTCATGCAGGTCATGCACCCGGCCGTCGGCGCGGCCGTCGGCGAGCACTCGATCTACAAGACCGATCCGTGGGGACGGCTCACCCGCTCGCTCACCTCGCTGCAGACCTGGGTGTACGGCGGGCCGGAGGCGATCGCCGAGGGCAGGCGCCTACGGGAGATGCACAGGGACATCTGTGGGACCGACCCGCAGGGCAGGAGATATCACGCGCTGAGCGCCGAGCCGTACGCCTGGGTGCACCTGACCGCCTTCGAACGGGCCGTCACCATGTCGAGGTATTTCGGCGAGCCCTACACCCCGCGGCAGGAGGAGCGTCTATACGAGGAGGTCATCCGTCTCGGCCGGATCCTGCGGGTTCCCGAGCGGATGTTCCCCGCCACCGTCGACGACTACTGGCGTTACTTCCACCACATGGTCGAGACCACTCTGGAGAACCATCCGACGGCCCAGGACGTGCTGCGCACCACGCTCGCCGTGGGGCCTCCGCCGATCCTGCCCGCACCGCTGGGCAGGTTGTGGCGTCCGCTCGGCCTCACCTCAGGCCGGGTCAACCACTTCGTCACGGTCGGCACGCTGCCCCCCGCCGTGCGCGAGAAGCTGGGGCTGCCGTGGAACGCGCGGGACGAGGTGCGCCTGCGCCGTCTCGGCAGGGCGGTCGCGGCGACCATGCCGCATTTGCCGGAGCGGGTCAGATATATGCCGATCGCCTATCGCGCCAGGCAGGCCGCCCGGGCCCGGGAACGTCTCGCCCGCGCCATGCGCGTCGCCTGACTTCTCAGGCGCTGCCGACTCCTCGGGCACGCCTGACTCCTCGGGTACGGCCGGCCCGGGCGTGCGGGGCAGATGCCCTGGCAGGAGGAGGGGCGGGCGCGGGCCGTACAGGAGGATCACCGGAGTGCGTCGCGGATGCGGCGGGCGGCGTCGTAGAGGGCGTCCTGCGCGGTGGCCAGGGTCTCCTCGGTCACCTGTTTGCCCGCCACATCCCCCCGGAGCTCCTCGACGAACTCGGCCAGCATCTGCCCGAGCCGGGCGTCGCTGTCACGCGATCCATGGCCGGTGAAGCTCTCGGCCCAGATGCGCTTCCATTCGTGCGTCCACTCGTGGGTCTGGCGCTGCCACTCGCGCTTGTGGCGCTGCCACTCGGCCTTCTGCTCCCGCCAGGCCTCACGCTGGGCCTGCCTGGCATCCCGATGCTCCTGCCGGGCCTCGCGCTGGGCCTCCCGATGCTCCTGCCTGGCGTTCTGGCGCACATCGCGCGCCATCTGGGTGAGCTCCTCGCGCAGCGACTTGACCGTGTCGCGCACGTCCTCCTTGACCTCGCGGGCGATGTCGCGAACGGAGTCGGAGATCTCCTGCTCGAGGTCGGCGAGCTCGTCGAGGCGGGCGTTCAGCTCCTCGCGGCCCTGGTCGGTGAGGGTGAAGACCTTCTTGCCGTCCACGACCTCGTGGGTGACCAGGCCCTCTTCCTCCAGCCGGGCCAGGCGCGGATAGATCGTGCCGGGCGAGGGCGAGTAGACGCCCAGGAACCGGTCCTGAAGCAGCCGGATCACCTCGTAGCCGTGACGGGGGCTCTCCTCGAGAAGCTTGAGAAGATAGAGCCGCAGCCGCCCATGGCCGAAGACCGGGCTCATGCCTGCTCTCCTTTCAGAAGTGTGACGTTCGCTGAGACGGTCGTCGCCGACAAGGACGCCATGCCGCCGCCGATCCGGCCGGTCAGCGTCTTCATGCCAGGCTGGCTGGAGTGGCCGAGCTCGGTGAAGGCGGTGTCGATCCTGCCAGAGGTGGAGCGGATGGTGACGTCTGCTTCGACCTCGTGCGGTAACCGGAGCACGATCTCACCCGAGACGCTGCTCAACGTCACGTGACCGGTCGGCGGGAGCCGGAGGTCGGCGGTGATCCGGCCGGAGACGGTGGTGGCGCGCAGGCGGCGAGGCGTGCCCTCGGCGACGGTCAGCTCACCCGAGACGCTCTTGAACGACAGATCGCCGACCAGGCCGCGGCTCTCCACGTCGCCGGAGACGGTGTCGGCGTGGATCTCGCCGCTCACCCCGTCGAGCACGATCTCACCGGCGACGCTCTTGACCGAGGTGCGGCCCTCGAAGCCGGCGACGACGGCCGAGGCGGAGACCACCCCCGCGTTGATCGTGCAGTCCTTCGGCACGGTCAGCGTCAGCGTGGTCTCCCGGCGCTTGGCGCGCAGCCAGCCGAGCACGCCGTCCCAGGTCAGGTCCTTGTAGGCGACGGTGAGCGTGCCGTCGTCCTCGTGAGTGACGATCAAAGGCGAACTGTCGATGTCGGCGACTTCGAGGGCGGGCGGGCCGTCGCTGGCCAGCACCGCCAGTCTGCCCGCCACGATTCGGACATTGAGCTTGCTCACGGCGTCGAAGGTGAGCTGCTCCGGTTTCTCGATGATCCACTGTCGCATGTTCGTGACCTCCTTGTACAAACACGATATGTCGCGTTGTGCAAGGAGGTCAAGATATATCGTGTTTTGGTCATTCGTCTTCGTCGTCCAGCCGGGCCAGCCAGGTGGCCAGCCGTTCCACCGGGGTCTCGAACTCGGGGTTCAGGTCGACGAACTCACGCAGCCGCTCGGCCAGCCAGACGATGTTGACCTCTTCCTCGCCGCGGCGCTCGACGAGCTCCTCGATGCCCCGATCGGTGAAGTACATCGTTCTCCTCGTAGTAATGGGAAGTCCCCCACAGGGGCTCCTGTGGGGGACTTGTGGAAGTTGCCTAGCTGCCGAAGACCTCTTCGAGGATCTGCTGCAGCTCCACCTCGTGTGCGGAGTGCGAGCCCGTCGCCGGAGAGGAGTTGGCCTTGCGGGAGACCCGCTTGATCGGACGCCCGCCGAACACGTCGGGGCTCTCGGCCATCTTCAGCGTCAGGAACGGCCACGGGCCCATGTTGACCGGCTCGTCCTGCGCCCAGACCAGCTCGACGTTGCCGGCGTAGCGCCCCAGCTCGGCCGCGAGCGGGTTCGCCGGGAACGGGTAGAGCCGCTCCAGGCGGACGATCGCCACGTCGGTCCGGCCCCGCGCGTCACGTGCCGCCGCCAGGTCGTAGTAGATCTTGCCGGAGCAGAGCACGACCTTGCGGACCCCGGACGGGCTCACCGTGGTGTCGCCCAGCACCGGCCGGAACGAACCCGAGGTGAACTCGCTGACCGCGGAGGTCGCCGCCTTGTGCCGCAGCAGCGACTTGGGCGTGAACACCACCAGCGGACGGTGCCGGTTCGACTTCGTCTGCCAGCGCAGCAGGTGGAAGTAGTTGGCCGGCAGGGTCGGCTGGGCCACGGTCATGTTGTCCTGGGCGCACATCTGCAGGAAGCGCTCGATACGGGCCGAGGAGTGGTCGGGGCCCTGACCCTCGTAGCCGTGCGGCAGCAGCAGGGTCACGCCTGAGCGCTGGCCCCACTTCTGCTCGCCCGCCGTGATGTATTCGTCGATCACGGACTGGGCGCCGTTGACGAAGTCGCCGAACTGGGCCTCCCAGGCGACCAGGGCGTCGGGACGCTCCACGCTGTAGCCGTACTCGAAGCCGAGCGCGGCGTACTCGCTGAGCAGCGAGTCGTAGACGTAGAACTTCGTGGTGCCCTCGTTGAACGTCTTGAGCGGGGTGTGCTCCTCGCCGGTGACGCGGTCGACCAGCACCGCGTGCCGCTGGACGAAGGTGCCGCGCCGGGAGTCCTGGCCGACCAGGCGGACCGGGTGGCCGTCGATCAGCAGCGAGCCGAAGGCGAGGGTCTCGCCCATGCCCCAGTCGATGCGGTCTTCCGCGACCATCTGGCCGCGGCGCTGGATCACCGGCAGCAGGCGCGGGTGGATCGTGAAGCCCTCCGGCAGGTTGAGCTGGGTGTCCACGATCCGCTTGACGGTCTCCTCGGAGATGCCCGTCGGGGTGTCCTCGTGCGACCAGGGGATGGTCTCGATGTCGACCGGGCGGGCGAACGCGCCGGCCGGCTCCTTGGCCACGGCGCGGGTCTCGGCGAAGGCGTTCTCCAGCTTGGCCTGGTAGTCGCGCAGCGCGCTCTCGGCCTCCTCGACCGTGATGTCGCCCCGGCCGATCAGCGCCTCGGTGTAGAGCTTGCGGGTGGACCGCTTGGCGTCGATCAGGTCGTACATCAGCGGCTGGGTGAAGCTCGGGTTGTCGGACTCGTTGTGGCCCCGGCGCCGGTAGCAGATCAGGTCGATGACGACGTCCTTGCGGAACGCCTGGCGGTATTCGAACGCCAGCTTGCCGACCCGGACCACGGCCTCGGGGTCGTCGCCGTTGACGTGGAAGATCGGAGCCTGGATCATCCGGGCCACGTCGGTGGCGTACACGCTGGACCGGGAGCTCGCCGGGCTCGTCGTGAAGCCGACCTGGTTGTTGACCACGATGTGCACGGTGCCGCCGGTGCGGTAGCCGCGCAGCTGCGACAGGTTCAGGGTCTCGGCCACCACGCCCTGGCCCGCGAAGGCCGCGTCGCCGTGGACGAGCACGGGCAGGACGGTGAAGCCTTCCTCACCGCGCTCCAGCAGGTCCTGCTTGGCGCGGACCACACCCTCCAGGACCGGGTCGACCGTCTCCAGGTGGGAGGGGTTGGCCACGACCGAGGCCTTGAGCTTGGAGCCGTCCGGGGAGACGAAGTCGCCGGTGGCGCCCAGGTGGTACTTCACGTCACCGGAGCCGTGGGCGCTGCGCGGGTCGATGTTGCCCTCGAACTCGCCGAAGATCTGGCCGTAGGACTTGCCCACGATGTTGGCCAGCACGTTGAGGCGGCCGCGGTGGGCCATGCCGATCACGGCCTCGTCGAGGTCGTCCTCGGCGGCGGCGCTGAGCACCGAGTCGAGCAGCGGGATCAGGGACTCGCCGCCCTCCAGGGAGAAGCGCTTCTGGCCGACGAACTTGGTCTGCAGGAACGTCTCGAACGCCTCGGCGGTGTTGAGCCGTCCCAGGATGCGCAGCTGCTCCTCGCGGTCGGGCTTGGCGTGCGGGCGCTCCACCCGGGCCTGGATCCAGGCCCGCTCCTCGGGGTTCTGGATGTGCATGTACTCCACGCCGATGGTGCGGCAGTAGGAGTCGCGCAGCACGCCGAGGATCTCGCGCAGCTTCATCAGGGGACGGCCGCCGAAGCCGCCGGTGGCGAACTCGCGCTCCAGGTCCCACAGGGTCAGCCCATGCGACTTGATGTCGAGGTCAGGGTGCTTGCGCTGCTTGTACTCCAGCGGGTCGGTGTCGGCCATCAGGTGACCGCGGACCCGGAAGGCGTGGATCAGCTCGATGACCCTGGCCGACTTGGCCACGTCGTCGTCGTGGGTGGTCGAGATGTCCTGGACCCAGCGGACCGGCTCGTAGGGGATCCGGAGAGCCTCGAAGATCTCGTCGTAGAAGCCGTCCTCGCCGAGGAGCAGCCGGTGGATCTGGCGCAGGAAGTCGCCCGACTGGGCGCCCTGGATGATCCGGTGGTCATAGGTGCTGGTGAGCGTCATGACCTTGCTCACCGCGAGGCGGGAGAGCGTATCCGGCGAGGCTCCCTGGTACTCCGCGGGGTATTCCATCGCGCCGACGCCGATGATCGTGCCCTGCCCCGGCATCAGGCGCGGCACCGAGTGGACGGTGCCGATCGTGCCCGGGTTGGTCAGCGAGATCGTGGTGCCGGCGAAGTCGTCGACGGTGAGCTTGCCCGACCTGGCCTTGCGCACGACGTCCTCGTACGCCACCCAGAACTGGCGGAAGTCCATGGTCTCGGTCGCCTTGATCGACGGGACCAGGAGCTGGCGGGTGTCGCCCTTCTGGATGTCGATGGCCAGGCCGAGGTTGACGTGCTCCGGCTTGACCAGCACCGGCTTGCCGTCGACCTCCGCGTAGGAGTGGTTCATCTCCGGCAGGGCCGCCAGGGCCTTGACCACCGCGTAACCGATCAGGTGCGTGAACGACACCTTGCCGCCGCGACCGCGCGACAGGTGGTTGTTGATCACGATGCGGTTGTCGATGAGCAGCTTCGCCGGGACCGCGCGCACGCTGGTCGCCGTCGGAACCACGAGGCTGGCCTCCATGTTGGAGGCCGTACGGGCGGCGGCGCCACGGAGTCGGACTTCCTCGGCACCGGCGGGCAACGGGGTCTCCTGCTTGGGCTTGTCCGCCGGGATGGCCTGTGCCGTCGGCGCGGGGGTGGTAGGTGCGGGGGCCGGGGTCGCCGGAGCCGCAGCGGGAACGGGAGGAGCGGGCGCGGTTGGGGCCGCTCCCTGGGCCACGGCTTTGCCTGGCCCGGAATCAGGGGTGTAATCAGCGAAGAAGTTCCACCAGGCGCGGTCCACAGACTCGGGATCCTGGAGATACTTCTGATACAGCTCGTCGACAAGCCATTCGTTTTGACCAAAGGCTGCCAGCGGGTTTGTCCGCGACGACTCAGACGACACGGCGGAAATCGCCCTCTTCCGCAGATCGGCGTTGATGATGGAGAACCTGTCCAAGGCTACTCTCCTGGACTCGGACCTGCGCCAGTCTGGCCGCAGCTCGCCGCCTGATCCTCCCAGGACAGTCCAAAACGGTCACCCCCCGGGGGTGTATCTGGGGGGTGCGAACCTGGTCACCCATTGCTCACGAGCCGGGATTCGACGCGGATGCCGGGGGTGATCTCGTTGAGCAACCCGGCCAGCTCGTCTCCGGCCGTGCTCAGCTCCTCCAGTGACATGGGTGCGAGACGTTCCAGGAGGAACAGTGCGTCGGTGGTCTTCTCGGTGATCCGGGTCCGCACGCACTGCCGCCAGTTCCAGCGACGGCAGGTGGCCCCCCTGTCGTCCCGCCAGATCACCTCGCCGATCTCGGGATGGTCGATCGCGGGCTCGCCCTTCTCGACGACCTCGAACGGCTCGTCCCCCTCGGCGCGGACCAGCCTGGCGACTCCCTCGTAGTGGGCCAGGTCCTCCCCGCCGATCGGCAGCCCGTGCCTGACGCTGATCGCGTTGTAGGCGTCGACCACCAGGTTGATCTCCGGTAGGGGCATCCGCCTGACCAGGGCGTCCACCGACGGACGGGTTCGCTGCGGCTTCGCTCCGAACGTCCGGTAGGCCTCTCGCCACGCCTCGACCTTCGGGTCCTCGACGGTCACGGCGTTGTCGGCCGCCTCGGCCAGCCAGGCCCGGGACCTGTCGTCCGTCGGTCCGTTGCGCAGGCCGTACACGCCCATGACCAGGACCGCGAAGTCCGGCCTGAGTGCGACGACGGAAGGGTCTACCCAGATGTCCTCAATCACGAATCTCAGTTTAAGCCGTGCATATGCCGCTCACCTGTGAGAAAGCCGGACGGGCCGGGCTTTGCCCCCCGCTGCGGGCCCGGGCCGCCGTCGCCGGGACCGTCATCCCGGCGAAGCATCCGCTGCCGGAGATTTCATGTCCTGGCCGCATATTTCCGGCCATACGGCGTTCTGAGTAGAACATCATTCCGTTCAGAGGGCAGAATCGGGGCGACGAAGGGAGTTCGGGGACATGGTGACACCGGCGAACGAGGCACAGCGCGAAGCGTGGAAGAGCGGGGGATTCCCCGAGGTGGAACGGGTGCGGCCCGGGTTGTGGTCGATCCCGGTACCGATTCCGGTCAACCCGCTGCGTTACGTGCTGGTCTACGCCCTCGAACTTCCCGGCGGGGTGGCGATCGTGGACGCGGGATGGAACACCGACGAGGCGTACGGCGCGCTGGCCGCCGGGCTCGGGATCGCCGGATACGAGGTGACCGACGTCAAGGCCGTCCTCGTCACCCACATCCACCCCGACCACTACGGGCTGGCCGGGCGGATCCGCGAGGTCTCGGGCGCCTGGATCGGGCTGCACCCGGCGGACTCCCGGCTGCTGCACGGCCGCTACGACGAGACCGGGATCGATGCGCTGGTGGCGCGGGAGCGCGGGCTTCTGGTGCGATGCGGGGTGCCCGATCTCACGCTGGACGAGCTGGCCGGGGCTTCGATGATGATCCGGCACTACGTGAACATGGCCGCGCCCGACCGGCTGATCGAAGACGATGACCGCCTCGGCCTGCCCGGGTGGGACCTGCGGGCGATCTGGACCCCCGGGCACTCTCCCGGGCACCTGTGCTTCGTCGAGCAGGAGCGGCGGCTGCTGTTCTCCGGCGACCACGTGCTCCCCAGGATCACGCCCATCGTGGCCGTCCATCCGCAGTCGGCGCCCAACCCGCTCGCCGACTACCTGGAGTCGTTGGCGGCGGTGGGCAAGTTCGACGTGGACGAGGTGCTGCCCGCGCATGAGTACCGGTTCCTGGAACTGGCCGACCGGGTGGACCACGTGATCGCCCACCACGAGGAACGGCTGGCGGAGATCGAGGCGGCGGTCGCCGCCGCGAACGGGGTCACCTGCTGGGACACGGCCACCCGGCTGAAGTGGTCGCGCCCGTGGGAGACCATCCCGCCGTTCATGCGCCGGGCGGCCAACAACGAGACGCTGGCGCACCTGGTCTGGCTGGAGGCCAGGGGCCGGCTGCGCCGGGTCCCCGGTGAGCCGGAGCTCTGGTTCGCCGGATGAGGCGATGAGCCCATGAGCTCGTGAGCTGGGGTGCGATGCCTGGCTGGAGGCCTCACCAGAACATTTCATGTAAAACCTGTAGGAAATATTGACTTAGCTCGACGTCCTGCGTAGTTTCTCCGGTATGGGCCTCTATCTGACCCGGTGCGCACATGTCGACTTCTGCCGAGTGTTCAGCGCCCAATGTCCGTGATCACGAACCGACTCCACCGTCCCCCTCTCACCGCTCAGGACACCTATCGTGATCAAGATCAGACATGTCCCCGTCTTCGTGCTGCTCGTGGCGACCCTCGCCGCCTGCGGCGCCGAAGCCGCCGCCAAACCCGGCGGCCTTGAGACCCTGGAGCTGCGCTACCAGGGCAGCGTCGGCGCCGTCACCTTCCCCGAGTTCGCCGAGGAGCTCGGCTACCTCGGTCCCGTCAAGCTCAAGTGGATCGGTAACACGATCTCCGGCCCCCAGGACATCCAGGCCGCCGCGACCGGCCAGACCGACTTCGGCGGCGCGTTCAACGGCGCCATCGTCAAGCTGGCCGCCGCCAAGGCCCCGATCAAGGCCGTGATCGGTTACTACGGCAGCGACAAGGACAGCTATGTCGGCTACTTCGTGCCCGACGGCTCGCCGATCAAGGGTCCGCGCGACCTGATCGGAAAGAAGATCGGGGTCAACACCCTCGGAGCCCACCTGGAAGCCGTGCTCAAGGAGTACCTCAAGCGGGGTGGCCTGACCCCGGAGGAGGTCAAACAGGTCGAGCTGGTCGTCGTGCCGCCGGTCAACACCGAGCAGGCGCTCCGCCAGGGCCAGATCGACGTGGCCGCGCTGAGCGGCATCCTCCGCGACAAGGCGTTGCAGCGCGGCGGCATCCACCCGCTCTTCAAGGACATCGACCTGTTCGGCCCGTTCACCGCCGGGAGCGTCGTGCTCACCGAGAAGTTCATCAAGCAGAACCCGAACACCACCAGGAAGTTCGTGGAGGCCTTCGCCAAGGCCGTCGAGTGGACGCAGACCCACTCGCGCGAGGAGGTCGTCGCCAAGGCGAAGGAGATCATCGCCAAGCGCGGGCGCAACGAGGACACCACCGCCATCGAGTTCTGGAAGAGCAGCGGGGTGGCCAACAAGGGAGGCGTGATCGACGCCAAGGAGTTCCAGACCTGGATCGAGTGGCTGGAGCGCGAGGGCGAGATCAAACCCGGCCAGGTCAAGGCCGAGGACGTCTTCACCAACGCCTACAACCCGTTCGGAGGCACCCGATGAAGATCCAGTTCCAGGGGGTCGGCAAGGAGTTCCGGGTTCGCGGCGCGGACCGGCCGTTCGTCGCCCTCGACGACCTCGACCTCGACGTGCGGGCCGGGGAGTTCCTCACCCTGGTCGGGCCGAGCGGATGCGGCAAATCCACCCTCCTCGACCTGCTCGCCGGGCTGAGCGCGCCGACCAGCGGCCGGATCCTGCTGGACGGCGCCCCCGTCAACGGGCCCGGCCTGGACCGGGGGATCGTCTTCCAGCAGTACGCGCTGTTCCCCTGGCGCACGGCGCTGTCCAACGTCGAGTTCGGCCTGGAGGCGAAAGCCGTACCGAAGAGAGAGCGCGCCGAGCGGGCCAGGTCCTACCTGGACCTGGTCGGGCTGCGCGGGTTCGAGGACCGGTATCCGCACGAGCTCTCCGGCGGCATGCGCCAGCGCGTGGCCATCGCCCGGAGCCTGGTCGTGGGCCCGGAGGTGCTGCTGATGGACGAGCCGTTCGCCGCGCTGGACGCGCAGACCCGGGAGTCGCTTCAGGAGGAGCTGCTGCGGATCTGGGAGAAGACCGGCAAGACGATCGTGTTCATCACCCACGGCATCGACGAAGCCGTCTATCTCGGCCAGCGGGTCGCGGTCATGACGTCCCGGCCCGGCCGGATCAAGCGGGTCGTCGAGGTCGAGTTCGACTCCCGCGAAGGCGATCTGCGAGCCGACGCCCGGTTCGGTGAATATCGCCACGAGGTGTGGACGCTGCTCCGCGACGAGGTCGCGGCGGCCAGAGCCGAGGAGGCGGTTCCCGTTGGCTAGCTTCTCCGCCGGTGCCCCCGCCACCGGTGCTCCCGGCGCTCCCGTCGCGCCCGCCAGGCTCGTCCCCTCCCCGAGCCTTCCCCCGGAACCGGCCTCTCCTGTCCTGCGGGAAGCGGAACCGGTCTCCCCGGTCTCTCCTGTCCTGTGGGAAGCGGGGCTGGTCTCCCCGGTCTCCCCGGTCTCTCCCGTCCTGCGGGAAGCGGTGGCCGAGGCCGCGCGGGGGGTTCTGGCCGCCCCCGGCGCGGGACGCCGCCTGCTGCGCGGCTCGGCGCGCGTGGTCGCGGCGGTGGGCCGGCGTACGGTCGCCATGGTCGTGCTCGCCGCTCTCTGGGAGGCGCTGCCCCGCCTGGGGGTGGTGGACCCCACCTTCCTGACGCCGCTGTCGGGCGTCCTCGCGGCCTGGTGGGACCTGCTCCTGTCCGGTGAGCTGCTCGACCACACCCGGGCCAGCCTGATCAGGTCCCTGTCCGGGTTCGCCCTGGCGATCGTCGTGGCCATCCCGCTCGGCCTGCTGATCGGCTGGTACAAGCCGCTGGCCGACCTGCTCAACCCGGTGCTGGAACTGTTCCGCAACACCGCGGCGCTCGCCCTGTTCCCCGTGTTCGTACTGATCCTGGGGCTCGGCGAGACCTCGAAGATCTCGATCATCCTGTACGCCTGCTCGTGGCCGATTCTGCTCAACACGATCGCGGGCGTGAAGAGCGTGGACCCGCTGCTGATCAAGTCGGCCCGGTCGATGGTGCTGCCCCCGATCCGGCTGTTCCAGAAGGTGATCCTCCCCGCCGCGGTTCCCACGATCTTCACCGGCGTCCGGCTGGCCGGGGCCTACTCGATCCTCGTGCTGGTCGCCGCCGAGATGGTCGGCGCCAAGGCCGGCCTCGGCTACCTGATCAACTACGCCCAGTTCAACTTCCGGGTGCCCGACATGTACGCCGGGATCCTCACGATCTCCGTACTCGGACTGCTCTTCAACCAGCTCCTCGTCCGCCTGGAGCACCGATTCTCGACGTGGAGGACCTCCTGATGGCCGCGCGGAAGCTGCACCTGAACGCTTTTCTCATGGGAGTGGGTCACCATGAGGCCGCCTGGCGGCACCCGAGCGCCGAGCCCGGAAGGCTCACCGACATCCGGCACTACCAGCAGCTCGCCCGCACCGCCGAGCGCGGCAGGCTCGACTCGGTCTTCCTCGCCGACGGGCTGGCCCTGTGGGGCAACGTCAGGCACAACGCGCTCGGCGGCCTGGAGCCCCTGACCCTGCTGGCCGCGCTGGCCACGGTCACCGAGCACATCGGCCTGATCGCCACCGTCTCCACCACCTACAACGAGCCGTTCCACGTGGCGCGCAAGTTCGCCTCGCTGGACCACATCAGCGGCGGCCGGGCCGGTTGGAACATCGTCACCTCCGCGAGCGAGGCCGAGGCGCACAACTTCGGCATCGAACGCCCGGCCCACAAGGACCGCTATGCCCGCGCCACCGAGTTCCTGGAGGTCGTCACCAAGCTCTGGGACAGCTGGGAGGACGATGCGATCCTGAACGACCGCCGAGCCGGGGAGTACGCCGACACCGAGAAGATCCACGCCCTCGACCACGTCGGCCCCCACTTCCGGGTCCGCGGCCCGCTGAACACCTCCCGCCCCCCGCAGGGCCACCCCCTGCTCGTTCAGGCCGGATCCTCCGAGGACGGGAAGGAGTTCGCCGCCCGCTTCGCCGAGGCCGTGTTCACCGCCCAGCAGACCCTCGCCGAGGGGCAGGAGTTCTACACCGACCTCAAGTCGCGCCTCGGCCGGTACGGCAGGCGCGACGACGAGCTGCTGATCCTTCCGGGCATCTCGCCGATCATCGGCTCCACCGAGCGGGAGGCGCTCCAGCTGGAGAGGGAGCTCGAAGAGCTGATCATCCCCGAGTACGGCGTGCGGCAGCTGTCGACCATCCTCGGCGTGGACCTGTCGGACCATCCGCTCGACGCCCCCCTGCCCGAACTGCCGGGCGTGACCGAGGGCCAGCAGAGCCGGTTCAAGCTCGTCACCGATCTCGCCCGGCGCGAGCGGCTGACCCTGCGGGAGCTGATCAGCCGTCTGGCCGGAGGCCGGGGCCACCGCGTGGTCGCCGGTACGCCGGAGCAGATCGCCGACCAGATCCAGGAGTGGTTCACCGGCGGTGCGGCCGACGGCTTCAACATCATGCCGCCGATCCTGCCGGGCGGCCTGTCGGACTTCGTCGATCACGTCGTGCCCGAGTTGCAGGCCCGCGGCCTGTTCCGCACCGAGTACGAGGGCCGTACCCTGCGTGAGAACTACGGTCTGGCCCGCCCGATCTCCCGTTTCGAGGAGAAGGTGCCGGTGGCCTCATGAGCGTCGTGACTCTGGTGGGCAACCCGCGAGCCGGGTCGCGCACGTACGAGGTGGCCGTCCGGGCCACCGAGGCCATCGTCCGGGAAACCGGGTACGAGGGGCCGCAGGAGGTCATCGATCTGTCCGCCCTGGCGCCCCTGCTGTTCACGCCGGGAGCGTCGGCCGGGGTGGAGGCCGGGCTGGAACTGGTCGCCCAGGCGAGCGTGCTGGTGGTGGCGAGCCCGACCTACAAGGGCACCTACACCGGCCTGCTGAAGACCTTCCTCGACCGGTTGCCGGGAGGCGCGCTGTCCTCGACCGTCGCACTTCCGCTGCTGGTCATGGGGGACGCCCGGCACGCGCTGGCGGTGGAGGTCCACTTCCGGCCGCTCCTGGTCGAGCTGGGCGCCGCGGTTCCCACGCCGGGCCTGACGCTGCTGGAGTCGGAGATCTCCGAGCCGGGCGACCTCGACGCCACCCTCGGCCGCTGGGCCGGCCGGGTCGGGTCTCAGGTGACCGCCGCTCTCAGGCAGGGGGCATCTGCGTGATATCGGGAAGAGGCGGCGCTATGAATGGGTTGCTGACTATAAGCGTGGTTCATGCCGCGGAGGAGGAGAAGTGACCGAGCGGAGCGAGACGGCCGTAAGGCGTAGCACCCTGGTCATGCCCGACGAGTCCCCGGGCTTCCACGAACCCCCGAGCGAGGAGTCATGACCGAGACCTTGCCCGGCCGGGCCGTCGACAGCGAGCGTTTCCGGCAGGCGCTGGCCGTCCACGCGTCGGGGGTCGTCGTGATCACCGCGCAGTCAGGAGGAGTCCCGGTCGGCCTGACGGCGACCTCGTTCTCCTCGGTCAGTCTCGAACCCCCTCTGGTCTCCTTCTACGTGGGCCAGACCTCGACCACCTGGCCCTGGCTCCGCCAGGCCGATCACTTCGCGGTGAACGTCCTGGCCAGCGACCAGGCGGACCTGGCCTCCCGGTTCGCACGCAAGGGCGTCGACCGCTTCGCCGCCCCCACCGCCTGGCGTCCGGGGCATCTGGGCGTCCCGCTCCTGAGCGGGGTCTCCGCCCACCTGATCTGCGTTCCCCACTCCACCGTCGACATAGGCGACCACGTCCTCGTCGTCGGCCTCGTCGTCGAGACCACCCTCAACGGCGGTCGGCCCCTCCTCTACCACCAGGGCCGTTTCGGCCGCTTCGCCCCTCACCCCTGACCCCAGATTCCGCGTGGGGGACACCCTTTCGGGGGTTCTCCACGCGGATACGGGACGAATTCTGGGCGAAAGCGGCGAGCAGGAGGGAAATCAGTGCGCGTGGTACGGGTGTCAATGTGCCCCAGACATGATCGAGCTACTGATGCGAGTGGTAAACGGATAAAGCTCGACCAAGGTTCCATGTGGTGCATATCCGTATAAGCGGCATTGATAGGGCAATCGGCGGTATGTGCTTGATATCCGGAAAAGCCCGGACGGAACGGATGTCAGGCGAGGCGGGCGGTGCCGCAGCCGGTGGTGAGGGGAAGGTCGAGGACGGTACGGATGCCGGGCGGGGCGGCGCAGAGCCCGGCCACCGAATTGACGGCGTGGGCGGCGGCGCCGGCCAGACCGTGGGACATCTCCTCGATGGTGAGCATCATCTGGGGGACACCCTCGATGTGGACGGTGAAGCCGGGCTCGGGCCAGCGGCTGACCTTGGTGGCGTCGGCCTTGTAAACGCACTCCACGGTCATGAAGGGGCGGCCGCGGACCAGGCCGGTGAACGTCCAGCGGGACGCGCACACCGTGCCGGCCCTGACCAGACCCGCGGCGATCTCGAACTCCTCGGAGGTGAGCTCGAACTCGTCGCTCTCCTCGACCTCGTCGAGGGTCACGCCGAGGTGCCCGGCGACCAGCTGGACGCTCTCGGCGAACAAGGAGCGCTGGAAGGCGCGGAACGGGCGGACGGCGGCGGCGTAGTCCTTGGCGGAGCGGGTGAAGCCGTACAGGTCCACCACGATCTGGCGGGACGGGTGGCCCCGGAAGTCGGACGACTCGCGGACATAGATGTGGTCGATCCGGCTGGACAGCCCGGTCAGCGCGAGGGGGAGCATGTCGCTGATGAAGCCGGGGTTGATACCCGTGCCGTGCAGGGATGTGTTACCGGCCCGGCAGGCGGCCTCCAGGCGTTCGACCACGCCCGGCCCGTAGCACGGGGGATAGACGAACCCGGTCGTGGTGATGACGTTCTTGCCGGAGGCGAGCAGGGCACAGATCGTCTCCACGTCGGTCGCGTGGTCGCCGCCGAAGTAGGAGGCGGGCAGCGGCATGTGCAGCACGCAGTCGGCCTCCAGCGCGAAGATCTCCTCGACGTCGTCGGTGCAGGTGACACCGACCTCGGGCAGGCCGACGAGTGTTCCCGCGTCCTGTCCCACCTTGTCGGGGTCGTAGACGAGAACTCCGGCGAGTTCGAACTCGGGCCGAGTGATCAAACTGCGCAGTGAGTATCGGCCGACGGCGCCCGTGGCCCATTGGACCACGCGTAAGGGCCGCGATGTGGGCATGCGATGCCTCCAGCCCGGGTCTTTGGGCGGGGGAGTGCTTGGAGGAGTGTCGTTATGACCCTCGCCCGGTGCGGGGGCAAAAACTTTAGCAGAAATTCACACGCTCGATCACTATCCGCGACGATTCTGCATCCTGGCGTTTTTCTCCTGGTGCCCAGGCGCATCTAAGGCGACATTAACGATGGCATTCGAGGCGTCGGGCAAGTTATTGTTCTGAAAAACAGAACTATGTTCTCGTGGGAGAGTGCGATGTCAGAGCTGCGGTTCGACGGCAAGGTCGCGGTCATCACCGGCGCCGGTCACGGTCTCGGCCGCTCGCACGCGCTGTCGCTGGCCGAGCGCGGCGCCAAGGTGGTCGTCAACGACCTGGGCGGGGCACTGGACGGCACCGGCGCCTCCGCCGGCCCGGCCGCCGAGGTGGTCGAGTTGATCAAGAAGAACGGTGGCGAGGCTGTCGCCAGCATCGACAACGTCGCGACCCCGGAGGGCGCCAAGGCGATCGTGCAGGCCGCGATCGACGCCTTCGGGCGGCTGGACATCGTCGTCAACAATGCGGGCATCCTGCGTGACAAATCCTTCGGCAAGATGACCGTCGAGGAGTTCGACCAGGTCCTCGCGGTCCACGTGCGCGGTTCGTTCCTGGTCAGCCACGCGGCTTTCCCCTACCTCAAGGAGCAGGGATACGGCCGGATCGTCAACACCTCCTCGCCCGCCGGGCTGTTCGGCAACTTCGGCCAGGCCAACTACTCCACGGCCAAGATGGGCCTGGTCGGCCTGACCAAGACGCTCGGCATCGAGGGTGCCAGGGCGGGGATCAAGGCCAACGCGATCGCGCCGATCGCCTGGACCCGGATGACCGAGGCGCTGCTCCCGGCCGAGTTCGAGACCAAGTTCACCGCGGAGCGGGTCAGTGCGCTGGTGACGTTCCTGGCACACGAGTCCTGCGAGACCAGCGGCGAGGTCTTCAGCGTCGGCGGCGGCCGGATCGCCCGGGTGTTCGTGGCCGAGGGGCCCGGCTGGAGCCGGGACGACCACACCGTCGAGGACATCCGGGACAACTGGGAGGCGATCATGGCCGAGCAGCCGTACCTGACCCCGACCACCCTGGGCCAGCAGGCGGCGGCCTCCATGAAGGCCATGCTCTGACGGTGCTCTGACGGTGCTCTGAGAGGGCTCTGGGCATCTCGCGGTAAAGGGCGTCTCCCGGTGGGAGGCGCCCTTTTCGATTGCCCGGACCCCGAGTCGCGGCTTCCTTCACACCAGCCCCCTTTTGCAGAAGTCTGCAAAAGACTGCGAAGCAAAAGAAAAAGGTCTTCACAGGCTTGGCGGAAGGAGGTTACCTTCTGCTCAACCACATCCGAAGCCGGAGGCGTCGTGAAACGGACTGAAGAATCATGACCCGGCCCATCACGCTGTTCACCGGGCAGTGGGCCGACCTGCCGTTCGAGGAGGTCTGCCGGTTGGCGGCCGAATGGGGCTACGACGGGCTGGAGATCGCCTGCTGGGGCGACCATTTCGAGGTCGACAAGGCTCTGGCCGACGACTCCTACGCCGAGCGCAAGCTGGAGGTGCTCGCCGAGCACAACCTGAAGGTGTGGGCGATCTCCAACCACTTGGTCGGCCAGGCGGTCTGCGACCACCCGATCGACGAACGGCACAGGGCGATCCTGCCCGCGCGGATCTGGGGGCCGGGGGATCCGGAAGGGGTGCGCCGTCGTGCGGCCGAGGAGATCAAGGACACCGCCCGCGCCGCGGCCAAGCTCGGCGTGAACACCGTCGTCGGGTTCACCGGGTCGTCCATCTGGCATGCCGTCGCGATGTTCCCGCCGGTGCCGTCCTCCATGATCGAGGCCGGATACGCCGACTTCGCCGACCGGTGGAACCCGATCCTCGACGTCTTCGACGAGGTCGGAGTCCGCTTCGCCCACGAGGTGCACCCCAGTGAGATCGCCTACGACTACCACACCACCGTGCGGACCCTGGAGGCCATCGGCCGTCGCCCGGCATTCGGCCTGAACTGGGACCCCTCACACATGATCTGGCAGGACCTGGACCCGGTCGGATTCATCCTGGACTTCGCCGACCGGATCTACCACGTCGACTGCAAGGACACCAGGCTCCGCTGCGGCGACGGGCGGCGCGGCCGGCTCGCCTCCCACCTGCCCTGGGCCGACCTGCGCAGAGGCTGGGACTTCGTCTCGACCGGCCGTGGAGACGTGCCCTGGGAAGACTGTTTCCGCGCGCTGAACTCCATCGGCTACGACGGGCCCGTCTCCATCGAGTGGGAGGACGCGGGGATGGATCGGCTCGACGGCGCTCCGGACGCCCTGGCCTTCATCGGGAAACTCAACGCCGTCACACCCCCGGCCGCCGCCTTCGACGCCGCCTTCGGTCGTGAGTGAGGGCCGGCCGGGCCGGTGACCGCGTGACCGGTCCTCCGGCGAGGAGGCCGAAGCCGTACGGCCCGCGCCGGTGACGCGGGCCGTACGGAAATCGCTAGTCCATGACGACGACCTGGCGCAGGACCTCGCCGCCCCTCAGTGCGGCCACGGCCTCGTTGAGATCGGAGAGCTTGATGCGAGCGCTGATCATGCTCTCCAGGTCGAGCTTGCCCGCCTTGTAGAGACCGGCGAGGAACGGGAAGTCCCGGCGGACGTCCGACCCGCCGTACAGCGAGCTGAGGATGTTCTTGCCCTCGAACAGCAGGCTGAAGGCGTTCAGCGGGACGGTGTCGTTCGCCGCGCCCGCCCCCACCACGATCACGTCGCCGCCTCGGCGGGTCGCCTTCCAGGCGGTCATGATCGCGGCGGACTTGCCGACGGCCTCGAAGCCGTAGTCGAACCCCTTGCCGCCGGTCAGCGTGCCGACGGCATCCATGAGCTGGTCAGGGGTGACGGCGTGGGTGGCGCCGACCTTCTTGGCCAGCTCGTGCTTGGACTCGATCGGGTCGATCGCCAGGATCGTGGTCGCGCCGGAGATCCGGGCGCCCTGGATCACCGACAGGCCGATGCCGCCGCTGCCGACCACGGCCACGGTCGAGCCGGCCCTCACCCGGGCGGTGTTCAGCGCCGCCCCGACGCCGGTGGTGATGCTGCAGCCGATCAGCGCCGCCGCCTCGTAGGGCACCTCGGGGTCGACCTTGATCGCGCCCTGCCAGGGCACGACGATCTCCTCCGCCCAGGTGCCGCATCCGGCCATGCCGAAGGCGGGGGTGTCGCCGTCGTAGCGGAAGCGGGCGTTGACGAAGCTCTCCAGGACGTAGGTCATGCACAGGAACGGCTGGTTGACGAGGCAGTTGGCGCAGCTGCCGCAGGCCGGGGTCCAGTTGATGATGACGTGGTCGCCGGGCTCGACCGTGGTCACGTGGTCGCCGACCTCCACGACCTCACCCGCGCCCTCGTGACCGGGGATGACCGGCAGCGGCATGGGCAGCGTGCCGCTGATCACCGAGAGGTCGGAGTGGCAGACACCGGTCGCCTTGACCTTGACGCGAACGTCCGTCGGGCCTATCGGGGCGAGGGCGAAGTCATCGCGGATGTCGAGCTTGTCGTCGCCGACGGCGTGCAGAAGCGCACCACGCATGGGGGTCCTCCTAGTTCTCCTCAAGGGAGAGGGCGGCTTTGGGACAGGACCGCACGGCGTGCCGGACGCGGTCCATCATCTCCGGCGGCGGCTCAGGCAGCAGCAGGTGCAGCTGGTCGTCGTCGTCGACTTCGAAGACCTCCGGGGCGAGTCCCATGCAGACCGCGTTGGCCTCGCAGACCAGATAGTCGACTTTGATTCTCATGTGCGTCTCCTAGGCCGGGGTGGCGAGCTTACGGTGATCCCAGGAGATCACTCGGGTGGGCTCCACCACGAAGGCGACCCGTTTGCGGCCGGTATAGGTGACATACTCCGCCAGGAGTTCTTCGGCGTCAGGCATTCCCGCCATCCGCCGGGCCACTTTCATACCGATGTCGAGGATGCCCTCGGCGTCGTCGATCCGCCGGGCGACGCCGTACACCAGGACCCCGCGCAGGTCGGAGTATTCGTCTCCGGCCTCGATCAGGCAGCTCACCCGGGCGTCTCGCTGGATGTTGAGCGTCTTCTGGGCCTTGCCATAGCTCCAGAAGGAGATTTTGCCCTCGGCCAGCCCGTAAAACATGGTCACCAGGTGCGGTGTCCCGTCCGGGTTGATCGTGCCGAGCTGGAGTTTCCTCGACTCGTTGAGGAAGGAGGTGACCTCGTCCTCGGACATCACGATGCGAGCGCGCTGGTTCACGGTGCAAAGTAGAACACGTTCCATAGGGCCGGGCAAGGGTCATTTGGAATATTGTTCGGTCTGGGTAGTCTGCTCCGATGAGCATCCCGACCATGCCCGCCGACCTGCTGTACGCGGCCCAGCGCGCCAAGGGCTTCATGCCCCACGCCGAGGGTCTCGTCCTGTTCGAGACCGCCGCCGAGTACGGCTCGCGCGGCCCGATCTGCGAGATCGGCACCTACTGCGGCAAGTCCGCGATCTATCTCGGCGCGGGAGCCAGGCAGGCCGGTTCGGTCGTCTTCACCGTGGACCACCACCGGGGCTCGGAGGAGATCCAGCCGGGGTGGGCGCACCACGACCCCACGCTGATGGACCCCCGCTTCGGCAAGATGGACTCGTTGCCCACCTTCCGCTCCACGATCGCCGCCGCCGGTCTTGAGGACGAGGTCATCGCGATCGTCGGCAGGTCGGAGCGGGTCGCGGGCCTGTGGAGCACCCCGCTGGCGATGCTCTTCATCGACGGCGGTCACTCGGAGGAGCCGGTGACCGAGGACTACGAGGGGTGGGCCCCGCACGTCATGCAGGGCGGCGTGCTGGTCTTCCATGACATCTACCCCGACCCCGCCATGGGCGGGCAGGCGCCCTACCGCGTCTACCAGCGGGTTCTCGCTTCCGGAGCGTTCAGGGAGATCAGGCAGGAGGGGTCGCTGCGGGTGCTGGAGCGGGTCGGCCCCGGGATCGGCTGATCGGGATCCCGCCGGCTGAGGCTCCCTGCCGGCTGAGGCTCCCTGCTGACTGAGGCTCCCCGACGGCTGACCGGCCCGCCGGCCGCGGTCAGTCGTCAGGGCTGCTCCTCAGTCATGATCGCGACCGCCACCGGCGTCCGCACGCCCCTGACCTGGACCACCGTCGAGGCGATCAGCGCGGTGTCCGCGCGCAGCAGCAGCCAGCCGCCTTCGTGACTCCCCACGACGGCGAGTGGCGTCTCCGGCGGGCGGCCCGCCTTCGACAGGCACTCGACGACCGTCCGGACCCTGGTGGCCACGGTCTCCTCGGTTTCGTCCAGATGCGGCAGCAACTCGGCGGCCAGAAGGGCGGACGCGGCTCCCGAAGCCCGTGCCGCGCCGCCCCCCACCGGTTCCCAGGCACAGCGCGCCGGATCGTCCACGCCGAGCACGAGATCGCCCAGGTGGCTGTGGGAGGTCCCGCCGTCCATGGTCACGTGCAGCGCCGGGTCGAGGCCGAGCCCCACGGCGGCCCGCTGCAGATAGACGGCCAGCAGGTTCGGCGGCCACGGGTCATGCCGGGGCAGCGGGCCGACGTCCTTCAACCGCAGCCCGGTCCACGCCGCCACCAGCCGCCCGCGCACGTCGGTGGCGGTGACGTCCCAGACGTACTCGCCCCCATGGTGGTTGCGCTCGGTGGCGTGCAGCCTCACATCCCCCTGGGAGGGCCGCACCACCAGCCGCTCACCGCCGACCGGCAGCAGCCGCCGGTGCGGTACGCACGCCTGCAGCGCGTGGATCGTCGCGTCGCTCAGCCCGGGACTGCCCAGCACCGGCCTGTCCTCGAACCAGCCGTCGGGGTCGTCACCGTGCAGCTCGCCCCTGCACCCTCGCGCCTCGACGAGGGTGAGCTCCCTGACCCGCTGGAACCGCCCGGTGTGGAAGCACAGCGCGCCGTACAGGTCCCCGGCGTTCAGCGGCTGGGCGCCGTCCCGGTTCAGCTGCGGTACGGCCAGCGTCTCGTCGGCCGGGTCCACCGGGAACACCGCCCTGAAGTGGTCGACGCGGAACCCGGTCTCCTCGCTGCGGACCACGACCTCGACCGTCTGCTCGTGCCGGAGCGCGCACACCCGGATCGTGGTGCCGCCCTCGTCGGGCACGACCACCGGCCGGTCGAACGTCATCTGCACGGCCTCGTCCAGCGGACGCCCGGCCAGCACCCCGGCGGCCTGCGCCATCGCCTCCAGCGCCACCACCGCCGGAAGTACCGCCAGCCCGTCGATGCGGTGATCGTCCAGATAGCCATCGCTCTTGAGCGAAAGGCGGCTGTCGGCGACCAACTCCACCCCGGGAACATGCACGCGTATCCCGTCGAGGAACCGTCCTCCCGCCGGGCACGGGGCCGGGGGCTCGTCCAGCCTGCCGTGGACGGCCACGCTGGGCGGCAGGTCCTTGGTCCTGAGCAGCTTGAGGAACAGCTCCGTTCCCTCCCACGGTGCGATGGACGTCACATCCGCCCCTGCCGTGGCGCCGGTCGCGTCCGCCTCCTCCGTCCCGGCCGCGGACCACACCGGCCAGTCGATGTTCAGCCCGCCGAGCCTTCTGACCCGCTCCCGCATCAGCCCGTCGGCCAGCGCGCGGGGGCTCTCGCCGATCAGGCCGTGGCGGCCGGCCACCGATCCGAACGTCACCACGCGGTGCGGCATGGTCACGTCGAGGAGGTTGTCCAGACCGGTGAGCTTGGACGCGACGTGCCTTTCGAAGTCCTGGGCCGTGAGGTCGGTGAACCGGCCCGGCCGGTCGACGCCCGCGGCGTGGACCACCATGGTGACCGGTCCCAGCGCCCTCTCCAGATCCCGTACGGCACGAGCCACCTCACCGGCGTCGCTCACCTCGGCCGCCGCGTAGCCGTACCGGACGCCTGCGCCGGTCAGCCTGCCCAGATTGGCGGCCAGGGCCGCGTCATGATCCGGGCTCGCCCGCCCGAGCAGGGCCAGCGCGCACCCGCCGGCCTCGGCCAGCGCCAGGGCGCAGTCGAACCCGGCCCCCTTGCCGCCTCCGCTGACCAGCACCACGTCCGCGGGGCCCACCGGGAGCGGCCCCTGCCCGTCGAGGGCGAGGACGGTTCTCTCGCGCGGGGGTTCGGCGCCGAAGTCGAGATCGGGGTGTTCCGCCGCCAGGGTTCTCAGGAACCCGGTGACGGCGTCCGATTCGCAGACCACGGTCAGCGCCTCGTGGCCCGTGACCGCCTCGCGGGCCGCCGCGACCAGCCTCTCGGTCGTTTCCGGCCGCAGCGGGTCGTCGATCACGATCCGCCGGGCCGGCTTCCCCTCACGATCCGCCCGTGGCCGGGCGCCACGGTCGCCTTCCCGACCCCACGCCGTCGCGGAGGAGTCCGGGCCGCCGGTTTCCCGGTCCTCGGCGAAACACCTCACCCAGCGTGCCACCCCGGGCACCGGCCCGGTCGTGTCCGGCGGTTCCAGCCACGCCGCGTCGCCGGTGTCCCGGGTGAGCCTCTCCACGACACCGGTGTGGCGATCGTGACCGGCGTCGCCGTACGGCGAGCCGCCCGGCGCGGAGGAACAGGGGTTGGAGATGAAGACGCGGTCGCGCCAGATGTCGACGGGTCGGGCCGGCTGGTCTCCGTAAAGGACGGACAGGTCCGGGATCGCCCCGGACGCCCAGAGGACGGCGGTCTCAAGGACGTCCGGACGGCCGGAGCCGGGGTCGCGAGTGTCAGGCTGCGGCTGTGCGTCGGGCCGGGCGGGCTCCGCCGCGTCCTCCGGGCCGCGGGTGCCGGGCGCGGGCTGTGCGTCCGGCCGGGCGGCCTTCATCGTGCCTTCCGGGTCGCGGGTGCCGGGCGCGGGCTTCACCGTGTCCAGCCGTTCCAGGGCGAGTCCCGCCCGCTCGGCGAGTTCCTCCGCGGACCCCGCCACGATCGGGATCCGCAGCGGCCCGGCGGGGGCGGTCCCCAGCGCGCACGCGAGATCGCACAGCTCCGCCTCCGACCACCGCTCCGCCTGGTCCGCCACCCGCTCCAGCACCGGCCGTACGGCCTGCGCGTTCTCCCCTGAGAACGCGAACACCAGGGGCTCCTCCGGCGAAGGCCGGTCGGCCGCCCGCGGCGCCGGGGCGGTCTTCGGGACGGTGAGGCGGACGTCCGCGCCGACCGGGAGCGTGAGGACGACATGGGCGTCAACGCCGCCGAAGCCCATGGCGCTCACGCCCGCATGGCGGGGTCCGGCGGGCCAGGGCTCGGGGGCGGACAGGACGCGCAGGGGGGTGCCGGGGGCGGTCAGGAGACGATGGGGCGACCCGCATCCGGTGGTCGGGGGAAGGACGCCGGAGGCGATGCTCAAAGTGGCCTTGATCAGGCCCGCGACCCCGGCCGCCGCCTTGGTGTGCCCGATGTTGGCGCTGACCGCCCCGATCGCGGCCTGCCGTACGGCATCGGAGAGAAGCCGGGTGAGGGCGGTGAGCTCGACGGTGTCGCCGGCGGCGCTGCCGGTGCCGCTGCCCTCGAACAGGGCGACCCCGGCGGGAGAGACGCCCGCCCGGTCGTATGCGCGGCGCAGGGCCAGGAACTGGCTGCCGCCGGCCCCGGGGCGGGCGATGCCGCCGGAGGACACGCCCCAGCCGGTGATCTCCGCGTAGATCCGGAGCCCGGCGGCGCGCGCGTCGGCCGTGCGCATCAGGGCGACGATCCCGCAGCCCTCGCCCGGCCAGAAACCGTCCGACCGGGTGTCGTAGATCCGCATCCGCTCGCCGGCCAGCGCGCCCGTCTTGGCGAGGCCGACCAGCTCGAACGGGTCGAGGCCGAGATCCACGCCTCCGGCCAGGGCGAAGTCCGCGCTCGCGTCCAGCAGCGAGCGGCAGGCGATGATCACCGCCAGCAGGGACGAGGCGCACGCGCCGTCCACCGCGTATCCGCCGCCGCGCAGGCCGAAGTGGTCACAGATGCGCCCGGCGATCGCGCCGGGCAGGCCGCCGGCCAGGCTGTCGGCCGAGGTTTCGGGGAACGGCCGCAGATACTCGGCCTCGGCGCGGGCCAGCAGCCGGGCCGTCTCCTCCTCGGAGAACCCGGTCAGGACCGAGGCCAGCACGCGCCGCACGTACGGCCAGCGCAGCCGGAGCGCGCAGGCCCGGCTGACCTCGCCGGTCAGGGTGTTGCCGACGACCACCGAAACCCGGTCCCGATCGAGTCCCTCCCCGCCGGGAAACCCGGCGTCGGCCAGCGCGCGGGACGCGGTGTCCAAGGCGAGCCAGTGAGCCGGGTCGGTGACGCGGTGGACCTGGCCGGGGATGTGGAAGGCGTTCCGGTCGAATTCCCAGCCCTCGATCAGGGCGGCGCGGGTGCTGTGGGTGCGGTCGGGGGCCGACCGGTCAGGGGAGTGGTAGTCGGCCAGGTCCAGCCGTTCGGCCGGTACCCGCCGGAACGCCCGGCGCCGCCACAGCACCGTCTCCCACAGCGCCCGCGGATCGGGCGCATCGGGGTAGGTGCAGGCCAGTCCCACGATCGCGACGGACATTCGGGGCCACCCCTCAGGTGTTCACATGGATCATGACTGAACGCCCGCGGGAACCTCGGAGAGGGCATGCGCGGGCGCGGGAAGGGGGACGACTGCCGGATGGACGCGGGCCAGCACGGCCAGGCCCGCGCCTCGACCGGCGCAGACGGCCACGAGCGCGAGGAAAAGCCCGAAGACGATGTGGAACTGGACCAGCAGGCCGTAGACCGCCGCCGTGGCCAGGCCGAACACGACCTGACTGCGGGGTCCGAAGGGAGTCGTGCCGGGGTCGGTGATGATGTAGTTGGTGTAGAGGACGAAGAGCACGCCGGTCATCGGCAACAGGGCACTGATCACCGAGATGTCGCCCAGCCCGCCCCGGACGAGCCCCTGCAGGACGAACCCGCCCGTCCACCCCAGGATCAACGGCAGCTTCCCGGTCAGCTGGGCGTTCACCATCGAGCCCGCCACCAGTACGGCCAGCGGCACGATCGCGTCGAACGGCCCGGACGCCCACGCGGTGAACTGGTGCGGTGGTGCGATGCCGACCCATGGGAACAGCAGCAGCACGGCGACGACGCCGAAGGCCGCCGGGTTCAGGTAGTGCCTGCCGGACGCGCTCGCACCACGCTGCCTCATCCTGCTCGGCACTCTGACCCGCAGGACGTACTTGCTGCCGACGGCGATCAGGACGGCCAGCGCGACCGGCATCAGGTGCGCGTTGCCGTACAGCAGCATCGCGCAGACGAGACCGTCGGTGACGGACGGCAGGAAGAAGTCGACCACCCGGCCGCCCCGCCTCCCCCGGTACCGGACCGGGCGCCCGCGCGCCCACGCCTCCACGGTCTCCAGGACGAACTCGGCGGTCACGCCGGTGATCACGCCCACCACCGGCGCCAGGTAGGCCTGTTCGAGGCCGAGGAGGCCGTGCCCGAGCACGGTCACCAGGGCGGCGGATCCGGCGAAGCAGCGAAGCGCCGTGCTGCGCCTCTGAGCGGCGGTCATCATGGCTGGTCCATATCCGAGGCGTGGCCGTCGGCCAGCAGGATCCGGTGCCAGCCGGGTTTGACGGACACCGATGCGGTACGGGCGACGCCGCAGGCGTCGCGCCAGGACAGGTCGACGGGCAGCGGAGCGTTCGGCGCGCCGGCGCCCAGGCCGAACAGCAGCTCCGGCGCGGAGACGCCGTTGTGACCGCCTGCCGGGTAGAGCTGCCGGCTGAGCGTGGTCCCGTTGGGCAGGCGCATCCTGGCGGTGGCTCCGATCGCGGGACGCGTCAGGCCCGGGTGATGGGCCGAGGCGGCACCGGGCGGGGTCTGCCGGGCCGGCGCGGGGGGAGGAAGGGTGATGCGGGTCAGGGGAGGTCGCGGCAGGGTGAGAGGGGCGCCGGGGGCGGCGGGCAGGATGAGGCGGGTCAGGGGAGAGCGCGTCAGCGTGGGGTCGGCCGGGGCGGAAGCCGCCGAGGCGGCGGCCGTACCGCAGGATCCGGCGGGAAGGCGCAGCCGCAGGCCCACGAACGGGGCGGTGGCGCCGTCGTTGCGGTAGAGCACCGACTCGGCCCACTGGTTGGCGACCACGAAGTCCAGCCGCCCGTCATCGTCCACGTCGCCGATGGCGAAGGCGCGGCCGACCGTGTCGCTGCCGACTCCGGCCCGCCGGGCCACGTCCGCGTAGCGGCCGTCCGCGCCCCTGGTGAAGAAGCTGTTGGTGTCGCGGCCGGACAGGTCGTCCCCGGCCCTGATGTTCGGCCACAGCGCCGGGCGGGACAGGGTCAGATCGTTGGACATCGCCGCTTCCTGCAACTGCGCCCACCGGTTGACCTCGCCCCGGACGAACCCGGTCGCGTGCATGATCTCGTCGGTGCCGTCGTTGTCGAAGTCGGCGGCCTTGACGTCCCAGGACCAGCCCGTACGGCTCAGCCCGAGCTCCTCGCTGCGGTCGTCGTAGGGCGCGTGACCCTCGTGGAATCCGCCCGGCCGGGAGACGAAGGCGAAGTTGCTCTCGTGCAGCCCGTAGTCCTCGGTGACGTTGCTGACCAGGATGTCCGGCGTGCCGTCGGTGTTGAGGTCGGTGAAGCCGACCCCCATGCCCTTGAAGGAGTCTTCGCCGAGGACGTGGGATCTGGGCGTGGTCAGGTGCCGGGTGCCCCGCGCCTGCCGGAACCGGATCTTCCCGGGTGCGGACTCGTTGACCAGCAGCTCGTCCGGACCGAAGTCGTTGGCCACGTAGAGGTCGGGCCGCCCGTCGCCGTCGAGATCCTGAGCGCCCAGCGCGAGCGTCCAGCCCCTGCCGCCGGTGCCGTCCCCGGGGCCGCCGGCGGCGTCGAACGCCGCTTCGGCCTCGGCGAACCGTGCCGGTCCCGTCGCCCGGTAGAGCCGGTTCGCACCGCCGTCGCGGGCGTCGGAAAGCGAGCCGGCCATCGCGACGCCGCCCTGGTCGCCGGTGTCGTCCAGCACCTTGGCGCCGTCCGGGAAATAGTTGCCGAAGACCAGGTCGAGGCGCCCGTCGCCGTCGAAGTCACCGGCCGTGGCGGCGTTGGTGTTCCAGATCTCCGGTTGCGCGGTCAGGTCGCGGTGAAGGAAGGCCAGGGCGGAGGGCGGCGCGCCGGGGACGCGCAGGAACAGCGAGGGGGAGCGGCCCCAGTAGTAGACGACCAGGTCCTGCCAGCCGTCCTGGTCGAGGTCGGCCGGCAGGCATCCCATGGGCGCCTCGTACGGCCTGCGCCCCGGCGGGGCCAGAGCGAACGGCCTGTAGTCCTGGGGCGTCCCCGGCGCGGGGCGCACGGTCACGGTGTCGTGACGCGGGTCGACCAGGCACACGTCGTTGGAGACGACCTCGTTGTCGACGTCGAACAGCGCGACGCCCGCGCCCGTCGAGGACACCCATCCCCGGATGTTCTCGTAGCCCGGTGCGACCGGCCGCGTGCTCCGGTCGCCGGGCCCGCCGGCCGGGCCGAGCGGGCTGGCGGCGAAGGAGAAGCCCGCGGCCAGCTGCCCCGTCAAGGTGTCAGGCAGTCCGGTCAGCCCCCATCCGGCGGTGCAGGCTGCCAGAGCCAGAGCCCCCGCCACGTATTTGCGAGCCCCTGATATCGCTTTCACGGCCCCCCCGAGCTGTGGTCGTCTCGCGGTCGTCAATCGCGGTTGCGCCGCGCCCAGGCCTTCCTGATCCCCGCTCGCCAGGCCTGGTAGTGGTCGCTGCTGTGGGCGTTGTGACCCAGGGCGATGAGCGCGGTGTCGGTCCAGGCACCGGCCTCGTCAACGTCCACGCCGCACAGCACGGGTGTGGCGGCGGCCGTGTGCTCGGGTACGGCTCCGGAGATCAGCCGGGAGGCGCAGGCGAAGGCGCTGCCCTGGACGAGGTGGGCGCGGAAGCCGTCCTCGGACGCGGCGGTGCTCAGCCGCTCCAGCTCCGCGGTGCTCGCGCCGCCGGAGTAGGCGGCGGCCAGGCCCACGCCGCTCCACAGGTCGGCGCGGCGGCCCGCCGGGAATTCGGCGATGCGCAGGATGACGTCGTCCACGCCCGCACACTCGTGGAACCAGAGCATCCGGCCCAGGCCCTGGTCGAAGATCGCACGCCGGGTGCGGTCCATCAGGCCTGCCGAGCGCTGGCGCCCGATCGTCCGGTCGGTGGCGAAGAAGCCCTGGTGGAATCCGAAACCGTCGAACGCCAGCCAGCGCAGCAGCGGGTGGACCGAGCGGATGCCCCACATCGGCCGCATGCGCAGCCGGGCGTACGCCCAGCCGGCACCCATGTGGATCATGTGCGGATAGCGCATGCCCTGGCCGCTGAGCAGGTCTCTGAGCCGCCGGCCGCCGGTGACGGTGAGCACGTCGAAGGTCGCGCAGGCCATGCCCGCGCCCTCGTAGGCGAACCCCCGAAGCTCCTCGTGGAGGTCGTCGATCCGCTCCGTCTCACCCGCGATCACCGCGTTGAAGCCGGTCAGGAACGACTGCCCGGCCGTCTCCAGGCGCCGGCGGGCCGGGCCCAGCCGGAACCGGCGCGGCCCGAAGTCGATCTGGGAGAGGTTCTGCCACAGCAGGCCGGACAGGCCGCCCGGCCTGGTCAGCTTCAGCTCGGCCGGGTCCGAGACGATCGGCCTCGGCGTGACGTCGGGGACCTTTTCCGTGACCTTTTCCATGCCGGAGTTCTTCTCCGCGCCGGGGGGCTTCTCCGTCCCGGGGGTCCTTCCCGCGCTGGAGGCCTTTCCGGCTGCGGCCTTTCCCTCGTCGAGGGCCCTCCGGGGTGCGGTTCTCTCCGCGCCGGGAGTCTTCCCGGCCGCGGCCTGCTCCGTGCCGGTGGCCTGTTCCGCGGTGGTGGCCTGTTCCGGGGCGACCTGCTCCGGGGAGGTCTGATCCGGGGTGGCCTGTTCGGCGCCGGCAGGCTCCTTCATGTCCGCTGGATCGGCGGCCTGCCCGGTGCCGGTAAGTCTTTCCGTGTCGGCGGCCTGCCCGGTGCCGGTGGGCCTTCTCGCACCGGTGACCAGCTCCGCGTCAGGGGCCCGCTCCGCGTCGGCCCCACCGGCTCCATCGCTCTGAGCTACCGTCCGGGCACCCTCCGCATTGCTCACAGGCTCGAACGTAGTGAGCCGCATTGGGCCCTTCAAGCACCGCGTTTCGGGTTCCTGGCAAAGAAAACACCGGGGTGCGTCTGTGGATCTTTGCCCTGGCCGGGGGGATCCGTCTCAGGTCAGCGAACCGGCGTGACTGCACCCGCAGGCCGCCGTGGGGCGATCCGTCACATACTTGCCCGCGTCCCGGAAGATGCCCGAGGCCGGCGTGTAGCCGTTCAGCGCGTCGGCGGCGAGCACGACGGCGGCCGCGGTGTACGCCGAGCGCTCGTGCGGGAAGTGCTTGCCGTTCACGAACTGCCAGCCGGTCCAGTACGAGCCGTCCTCGTGCCGCAGGTGCTGCATGTCGGCGAAGAGTTTCACCGCCCGGTCACGGTCGTCCATGGCGTCCAGGGAGAGCACCAGCTCGCACGACTCGGCGCCGGTCACCCACGGCTGGTCGGAGACGCAGCGGATGCCGAGGCCCGGTTCCACGAACGTGTCCCACTCCTCGGCCAGCCGTGCCTGGGCGGCCGGGCCGCGCACCGCGCCGCCGAGGATCGGGTAGTACCAGTCCATCGAGAAGCGGCTTTTGTCGGCGAACGCCTCGGGATGGGCGACGAGCACGTGGCCGAGCAGATCGGCGGCGAGCTCCCAGTCGGGCTGCGGGTCGCCCAGATGCTCGCCGAGCAGCACGCCGCTGCGCAGCCCCTGGTGGATGGAGGCGCAGCCGGTCAGCAGGGCGTACTCGGCGGGCTTGCCGCCGGCCGCCCGCTCCCAGACGATCTCGCCCCGGGTGGTCTGCAGCTCGACCACGAAGTCCAGCGCCGACCGGACGACCGGCCACATCTCGCGGGCGAAGTTCTCGTCCCCGGTGACCAGCAGCTCGTGCCAGACGCCGACCGCGACATAGGCGGCGTGGTTGGACTCCCCGCCCTGCTCGACGGCCTCGCCCCCGACCAGCTTCATCGGCCAGGAGCCGTCGGCCCGCTGCGTGCGGACCAGCCAGTCGTAGCCCTTGCGGACCGGTCCGGTGAGCCCGGCCACGCTCATCGCCATCAGGCACTCGACGTGGTTCCAGGCGTCCACGTGCCCCTCGGGCCACGGAACGCCGCCGTCGGGCTCCTGCACGGCCGCGATGCTCTCGGCGGTCTGGACGACCTGCTCCCATCTCACCGGTCGCTCACCGCGCAGGCTTCCGGACGTAGAGCACCACGCTCTTGCCGATGAGCGGGTTCAGCACCGCTTCGGCGATCCGGGTGGCGGCCGGGCGCTTCATGATGTCCCAGACGAGGATCTCGTGGTACGCCTTGGCCAGCGGGTGGTCGTCGTTGTTGACGCCGACGGCGCACTTGATCCACCAGTACGGCGCGTGCAGGCCGTGGGCGTGGTGGTGAGGGCCGATCTCCATGCCGATCGACTTCAGCTTGGCGCTCAGCTCGGCCAGCGTGTAGATGCGGACGTGCCCGCCGGGGGCGGTGTGGTAGGCCTCGTCCAGCGCCCAGCAGATCCGCTCGGGCAGGAAGCTCGGCACCGTGATGGCCGCCTGGCCACCCGGCTTGAGCACCCGGTAGATCTCCCGCATCGCGGCCATGTCGTCGGGGATGTGCTCCAGGACCTCGGCGGCGATCACCCGATCGAAGCTCGCGTCCTCGAAGGGCATCTTGAGCGCGTCACCGGTCACGGTCTCGGCCGTCGCGCCCGGGGGAACCTCTCCGGCCTTGTCCATCGCGGCGAACATGCTCGCCACGCCTTCCAGCTCATCGGCGTCCATGTCGAAGGCCACGACGTCGGCGCCCCGGCGCAACACCTCGAACGCGTGTCGCCCGCCGCCGCATCCCAGGTCCAGAACTCGGGTTCCGGGCCCCACGGGCAACCGGCCGAAGTCGACAGTCAGCACTCGCCGCTCCTATTGAGATGATCGATTGGGGATCGGTTACTTCGCACGCCGGGATCGGATGGCCTCGTGGTAGGCCTCCACGGTCCGTTGGGCGACGACGTTCCAGGTATAGCGCTCCATGACCCGGTCGTAGCCCTTCCTGCCCACCGCTTCGCGTTCCTCGGGCGAGTCGTGCAGGCGGCGCAGTACGGCGGCCAGTTCCTCGGGGTCGCCGGGGGTCACCTGGATGGCCGCGTCCCCGACCACCTCGGGCAGCGCGCCGGTACGGCTGGCGACCAGCGGGGTGCCGCAGGCCATGTGTTCGACGGCGGGCAGCGAGAAGCCCTCGTAGAGGGAGGGGACGACCGAGATCTCCGAGGTGGCGATCAGCTCGCCCAGCTCGGTGTCGGAGATGCCGTGCACGAATTTGACCCGGTCGTGCAGGGAGAGCTCGGCGACCAGCTTCTCGGTCGGGCCCCCGGCGGTGGGCTTGCTGACCACGGTCAGGTTCACGTCGCGCTCGGTGGCGAGCTTGGCCACCGCCCGCAGCAGCGTCGCGACGCCCTTCATCGGGGAGTCGGCGCTGGCCACGGCGACGATCGAGCCGGGCCGCCTGGGCATCTCCGGGCGCGGATGGAAGTAGCGGGTGTCCACGCCCAGCGGGATGAGCCGCATGTTGGACTGGGGCACGTTGAAGTCGCGGTGGATGTCGGCGAGGGAGGACTCGCTGACGGTCAGGATCGGGTTCAGCCTGGGCGCGACCTTGGCCTGCATCCGGACGAAGCCGTACCACCTTCTGAGCGAGAACTGCTTGCGCAGCGGCGCGGCCTTGAGCTCGATGCGCCGGTCCACGCTGATCGGGTGGTGGATGGTGCCGACCACGGGGAACAGCTTCTGGATGCCGAGCAGGCCGTAGCCGAGCGTCTGGTTGTCCTGCACCACGTCGAAGTCGCCGACGCGCTTCTTCAGCTCGCGATACGCCCGGAGGGTGAAGGTCAGCGGCTCGGGGAACCCGGCGGTCCACATGGTCGCCACTTCGAGACAGTCGATCCAGTCGCGGTACTCGTGGAGTTTGGGAGTGCGGAAGGGGTCTTCGTCGCGATACAGGTCCAGGCTGGGGACCTTGTTGAGGATGACGCCCTCGTCGAGCTCGGGATAGGGCGGGCCGGAGAAGACCTCGACGTGATGTCCGAGGGCGACCAGTTCACGGCTGAGATGACGCAGGTAGACGCCCTGGCCACCACAGGTGGGCTTGCTGCGGTAGGACAGCAGCGCGATCCGCAGCGAGTCAGCACCCGGCACGGCAACCCCTTCCTCACCCTGTCCGGAAGGGGACAGGTACCGTGAAAGATGACCTTAGTATTCGGACCCTACCATTCGGTAGCTCTATCGGACTCGATGTGGAATTGTCCTCAACGCCAGCCGTACAGGGCCCGAACTGGGGCGTTAGCCTAACCGAGCATGATTCGGTGAAACGCGTTCTAGTCATGATATGACCGTCATGGTGCCCATCTGCGGAGGTGGCGGTACATTCGCCAGTCACACGGCACACAGCCCGGGCGAAAGTCCCGCCCACGAGCGAGGAGGACGCGTTGGCCAGGCGCGCACTGATCACCGGTATCACCGGGCAGGACGGTTCCTATCTGGCCGAGTGGCTGCTGAGTCAGGGCTACGAGGTCTGGGGTCTGGCCCGGGGGCAGGCCAATCCGCGGGTCTCCCGGGTGCGCAAGCTCCTCCAGGACGTTCAGCTCGTCCGCGGTGACCTGCTCGACCAGGGCTCGCTGATCTCCGCCGTGGAGAAGGTTCAGCCGGACGAGGTCTACAACCTGGGCGCCATCTCGTTCGTCCCGATGTCGTGGGAGCAGGCTGAGCTCACCGCCGAGGTCACCGGCATGGGCGTGCTGCGCATGCTGGAGGCGATCCGGGTCTGCTCGGGCATCTCGTCCTCGCGCACCGCCGGATCCGGCCAGATCCGCTTCTACCAGGCTTCCTCCTCCGAGATGTTCGGCCAGGTCCGCGAGACCCCGCAGAGCGAGACCACGCCCTTCCACCCCCGCTCGCCGTACGGCGTGGCCAAGGCGTACGGCCACTTCCTGACCCAGAACTACCGCGAGTCGTACGGCATGTACGCGGTGTCGGGCATCCTGTTCAACCACGAGTCCCCGCGGCGGGGCGCCGAGTTCGTGACCCGCAAGGTGTCCCTCGGCGTGGCCAGGATCAAACTCGGCCTGGCGGCAGAGCTGCGCCTGGGCAACATGGAGGCCCGCCGCGACTGGGGTTACGCGGGCGACTACGTCCGCGCGATGCATCTGATGCTCCAGGCGGGCGCGCCGGAGGACTACGTGATCGGCACCGGCCGCACCCACTCCGTCCGTGAGCTCGTGGAGGCAGCCTTCTCCGCCGCCGACCTCGACTGGGAACGGTACGTGGTCTGCGACCAGTCCCTGCACCGCCCGGCCGAGGTGGACCTGCTCTGCGCCGACCCGAAGAAGGCCCGCGTCCAGCTCGGCTGGGAGCCCACGGTCTCGTTCGAGGAACTCGTCGCGATGATGGTCGAGTCCGACGTCAAGCTGCTGTCCAGTGGCGGCGACCCCGACCAGGACTCCTCCTGGCCCTGAGCCGCTCTTCTCGCCGAAGGCGACTCGTTTGCCTCTTCCATCGTTTCATTACCGTAAGTAACGGAAATGTAGCGGTGAGTGACGATGAGGGGATGGTGTTCCGTGCCCATCCCCGAGTGAGAGGTGAAGCAGCGATGACCGAACAGCTGATACAGATCCCCATCTTCGCCGACGCCGAGGACGGGGAGGCTGAGCTCGCCCAGGGCACCTACCGCCTGTACTGGTACGGAAAGGACTTCAAGAAGACGCGCAACGAGGCCTACGCCTTCGCCGCCGCCCGAGGGGAGGGGCACCAGCTGGCCGACCTCCCCTCCGACGTCTGGCGCACCAGCGCCGCCAAGTACCTCGACGGCCCGGCGTGGATCTACTCCTGGAGGGGCGACAGCTACGGCGACGGCAACGTCGTGCTCCACCCCAGCGGATCGATCACCACCGTGGAAGACGGAAACCAGCCGCTTCCTTTCCTCATCAGCTACATCGAGTAATCGCCACCCTCGGCTCGTTCGGAGGCCTGGCCGTACAACTGACGGAGTACGGCCAGGCCTCTTCTTCTATCTCCGGGCGAAGCGTGCTTAGTGGTGCTTCTGGTGGTCTGGAGCGGATTGTTTACCGGGAAGCGCGCATGGCGCATCCGATTCGACGGAGCGTTTCCCAACAAACGATCAATCAGTCGAACTCGCCGTCTTTTACGCCGCCGACGAAGGCGGCCCACTCGGAGGCGGTGAAGACCAGCGCCGGGCCGTTCCTGTCCTTGCTGTCACGGACGCCTCGGCGCCCGCCGGACAGCTCGGCGACCTCGACGCAGTTACCGCCGTCGCCACCGGACAGGTGGGATTTGCGCCACGTGGCCGTGCGGAGTTCCTGGATCGTCAGGTCGTCCATCGCCGCATCTTCTCCTTGATCAGGTTCAGCGACTCGCGCCGGGACAGTGCGTCCGCCCGAATCACCTCGTATTTGAATGCCAGTGCCCGGACCTCTCCCGACCGCTCGGTCACCCGGCCGGTGATTCCCTGGGACTCAATGTAAGCCGTGTCATTGGCTTCCGGAAGCTCGGCGAGGAGGAATCCGCCGAGCAGACCGGCGGTGTTGCGAGCGCTTTCCGGAAGAACCTGGATGGAGATCCACGGGCTTTGTCCGACTTCGAGAAGATGAGTGAGCTGCTCTTTCATGACGCCGGGGTCGCCTATGGTCCGGTGCAGCACCCCTTCGTCGATGACCACCCAGAACATCGGGGGCGTGGTGCGCCTGAGAATGTGCTGGCGCTCCAACCGGGCGGTCATGTGCTCTTCCGCCCGCTCGGATGTGACGCCGGGTTCGCCGCTCAGCAGGGCCCTCGCATATCCCTCCACCTGAAGAAGGCCTGGAACGATCAGCGGCTCCCAGGATCGCAGGACTTCCGCCTCCTGTTCGACCTCCACCCATGGCCGGAACCAGTCAGGCACCTGGTTGGCTGCCCGGTCGAGCCTGTCCACCAGGTCCGCGAGTGAGGTTCCCAGCCCGAGGGCCTGGTCGATCGCCTGAGCCAGGGGCCGGTTCGGTGCCCTGTGGCCGTTCTCCAGCATGCTCAGCTGGCTGACAGACAGGTTTATCCTCGCGCAAAGCTGTCTTTGGCTGAGCCTGGCCTTGTTGCGGTGCTTGCGGAGTTCTGTCCCGAAATAGGTGCGTGGTGTGACCGCCATTTCGAGGTTTTCTGAATCGATCATGAGCCCTCCCTTTCGGCATTTTTTTCACGGCCTCCCGGAGGGCGCAAGGAGTTCACGGAATCTGTGAATCAAACGCGGACCCAGAATCGCCGCGTGCGCCCTCTCTGATTTGGGATCGTTGAGATACCCGAGGTGGGCGTGCATGGGCCGTGGTCAGCGGGGCGAGTGGAAATGTGAACTCAGTGAGGTGATCTCAGCGAAATAGTTCGGGCGATTGGGATTTCTTGAACGCCGCCCGTGGCGTTCCGGGCCTTTCGGGAGGAGTCGCCGAAGGC
>NZ_JBIAZA010000038.1:0-87404 GCF_042898655.1 Streptosporangium sp. NPDC000396 | reverse complement strand
GACGGACCCCGCGTCTGCGACATCGGCCTGGGCCTGCCCACCACCGAGCCCGACTACCGCGCCCCCGAACTCCTCCACGCCGAGACCCAACTCCCCCCAGGCGCCCCCCGCCCCATCCCCGGCAGACCCGGAGACCTCTTCTCCTGGGCCGCGACCGTCGCCTACGCCGCCAGCGGCCAGGCCCCCTACGACGGACAACTCGGCAAGGTCCTCGAAGGCCCGGCCAACCTCACCGGCATCCCACCGGAACTCGCCCCGCTCCTCATCGCCTGCCTCGACAAACAGCCCTACGAACGCCCCGACACCCGAGCCGCCATGCTCCGCCTACTCGGCGAAGAACCGGCGAACCCCACGCACTCCGCCGATGGCCGTACGGCCGGCTTCGAGAAAAGGGACGACTCACCGGACGAGGCCGTTCCCCCGGCTTCGGCCGTACCGGCCGAACCGCAACCCATCGCGCAGCCGGTCTGGAGTGCTCCCTCACTGCCGAAAAACACATCTCAGGCCGACGTGGCCGCCACGCCCGCAGCTGCGTCGAGCGAGAACCGGCCGAGGAACGGCGGCTTCCCCCTCGTGCCGGCCGCCTTCGTCGGTGCGGCCGTCCTGTTGGCCGGACTCGGGCTGTGGGCCGCCGGCCGGTACACCTCCCTTGACAACGCGGGGCAGGTAGCCGCCGAGCAGAAGATCTCCGCCGCCCTCCCCACGCTGCTTGATCAGGGACAGGGCCAGCCGCAAGGACAGGGTCAGGGCACCGGGGACGCCCCGGCGGACGTCGGCAAGGTGACCGTACCCTGGGGCAGCACACCCGATCCGCAGGCTCCAGATGTCGGGCCGCTACAGCTGAACACGGACGTTCCAACGGTTTCGCCGTCGGTCCCGTCGCCGACCTCGCTCGTCACTCCACCGCCGATCCCGGTGCCGACGCTCCCGGCCAAGACGGCACCGGAGGCGACCCGGAGGGCCGATGCCAAGGTGACGCCCACATCCGCCAAGTCCAGGAACACGCCCAAAAACACCCGGGCGCCGAAGCCCGGCCGCACACCGAAGCCGACCGCTGAGCCGGCTCCCAAGCCCACGCATACGCCGACGCGGAAAGCGAGCCCCACCGAGAAGCCCTCGCAGCCACCGACGTCGAGGCCGACAAAGTCCGCACAGCCGACCAGGCCCGCTCAGCCCACCAAAACCCCACAGCCCACCACGTCGGCGCAGCCCACCAAGCCTGCGCAACCGACTAAGTCCGCGCAGCCCACCAAATCCGCACAACCGACCAAATCCGCGCAGCCAACCAAGCCCGCACAACCCACCGCGTCGGCGCAACCGACCAAGCCCACGCCGAAGCCGACGAAGTCGTCGCCTCCGCCGTCTCGCCCGAACCCCTACAACCCGCAGCAGGTCTGCGGATCCGGCTACTACCTGCAGCGCTCCGGATCCTTCAGCGGCGGAACCGTCCACCAGCTCTACAACACCTCCACCGGCACCACCTGCGTGGTCACCATGAAGAGCACCGACGTGGGCACCGCCACCTCGGTCTGGGCCACCCTTGAGGTCCAGAACGGCGGATCCAAGACCGACCGGGGCAACTACGAGTACTACGCCGGCCCGGTCTACCTCCCCTCCAAGGGCAAGTGCGTCCGCTACACCGGCGGCGGACCCGCCGGCAACACCGGCGCCGACTGGGCCAACTGCGGATAACGCGGTCCCCGCTTCGACACGGAGAGTCCCCTCCCCCTGAGCTCGCCAGGGAGGGGACTTTCGTCGTTTGAGCGGCATCGACCGCGCCGGGCCGTACACCGCCGGCGCGAGACTGCCGCCCCGGCCGGACCAGATGACCGACGATCTCCCCCTGCTTCGATGAGACCGTCGGGTGATCACGCTTCTATGCTGTGGGGTACCGCGCACCCGGCGAGGCGGAGGTGGGATGCAGACCCGTCGCGATCTTTACCAGGCGTACAAGCTGATGAGCCAGCGCCTGGGCATGGCCCTGCTCCAGGGAGAGCCGGATCTTCCCGAGTCTCCGATGCGCAGGCACAACGTGGCCATGTTCGGCAGCGCGCTGGTCGCGGTGCTGGTGGCGGCCGTCTTCGGCATTCTGGGGCTGCTCAAGCCCGGCAGCGCGACCGCGCTCACGGATCCCGGGACAATGATCGTCGAGGAGGAGTCAGGCGCGATCTTCGTCTACAGCGCCCCCCAGGGGAAGATGATCCCCGTCGACAACGCGACCTCCGCGCGGTTGCTGCTGCGCGCGCAGAACGTGAAGGTCCGCACGGTCAGCGCGGCCTCGCTCGCGCGATACCAGCGCGGCGCTCTGGTGGGCATTCCGGGCGCCCCCAAATCCCTGCCCGCCCCCGGCAAGCTGGTACGCACCCCCTGGTCGGCCTGCGTGACGGAGGCCGTGGACACCAACGGCGAGCGCAAGCCGTACACCACGCTGGTCGGCGGGATGAACGTCGGGGGCACGCCGATCCAGCCGGGCACGGGCATGATCGTCGGAGGAGGCGGGCAGGCATGGCTGCTCTGGTCGAACTATCGGCTGCCGCTGCCGGCCAAGAGCATGCGGGCGCTGGCCCAGGGGCAGCCCCGTCAGGTCCCGGCCACCTGGCTCAACGCACTGCCCGAGGGGCGCCCCTTCGAGGCGCCGTCCATCCCGGACCTCGGCCGCGCGACACGCGGACCCGACGGTAAGAAGGCCGCGGTCGGCAAGGTGTACAAGGTGCCGTCGCTGACCGGAGGACCCGAGAAGTGGTACGCCCTGCTCTCCGACGGCCTGGCGGATCTCACCCCCGCCCAGGCCGCGCTGCTGCTGGAGGACCCCACCATCAAGAGGGCGTACCGCGGGGCACAGCCCCTGCCGGTCGACATGGCTCCCGCGACGGCGAACGCGATGCCGAAGTCGGCCGTCGACCTGAACGCAGGCGGGCTCCCCGCGACGATGCCGAAGATCATCCCAGCTCCCTCGACGAGCCTGCTCTGCGCCGTCTATCCCGACACGGAGCGCGGCTCGACGCGGGCGGTGCTGACCGTGGGCAGCAGCGGCGCCGTACGGATTCCGCAGCCGCCGAAGGGGTGGTTCAGCCAGGACGTGGTCGACCAGGTGGTGCTTCCGGCGGGCGGCGGCGCCCTGGTGGGGCTGCTGCCGGGAAACGGCAGGCTGGACGCGGTCGGACCGCTCTTCCTGATGGACGACCAGGGACGGCGATACTCCATCCCGTCCGTGGAGACACTGCCGAGCCTCGGCTACGCCCCGGAGAACGTCGCCCCGATCCCGGCGGATCTGGTGAGGCTGATCCCCCAGGGCCCGGCGCTCGACGCCGAGGCGGCGTTGAAGCCCATCCAGGTCAACCAGCCGGCGCCGGTCCGGCCCCGGCAGTGACAGCGGACGGCCGCTCTCGAAAGAGGCGGCCGTCCGCGAGAGAGGGGCGCCGTCACGACGGTGAGGACCGGCCGGGTCCTCAGCGTCGTCCCCGGCCGGTCACCGTCGGCTGCTACCAGCCAGGCTTCGGGATCATCGACGGCTCCTTCAATTCGGGGGTCTTCAGGTCGGGCGGGGGAGAGATCAGCTGGTAGGAGGCCTTGTCGTAGTTCAGGGCCTGGGTGAACGTCGGCGCTTCCGCCTTCATGGGCTTCACCCCGACCAGCCCCTTGCTCTCCTGGTTGAGAAACACGGACACGCCGACGACGTAACCGGTGACCTTCCAGGTGCCCTTTCTTATCGAGCTCGTGACCCCCTCCATGGTTCGTGAGAGGTTGGAGGAGATGCCCATCGCCTGCCCATCGGCGGTCAGCCCCCACACCGCCGTGGCGCGAGCGAGCAGCACATAGGCCGCCAGCAGGTCCAGTATCCCCGCGATCGCCATGCTGATCTGGGCGCCCGCGTAGTAGAGGTCCGCCGCCGAAGTAAGGCAGTCACTCACGCCTTGGCGACGGGTGTCGAAAAGCGCGAGGTTCGTGTCGAACTCCTCGAAGGCCTTCAGGAACGCGTCATGAGCGGTGCCCTTCCAGCCTGTTACCTTGCCGTCGCTCTTGCCGACCTCCGCCACCATCTGCCTCAGCTCCTTCCGGAGAGAGGCGATGTCGGGGCTCTTGTCGGCGCCCGGAGACCATTCCTCAGAACACCGATTCATCTCGCCCGGGTCGGAGATCAACGTTGTTATCAGGACCGTGATGGGTCGTGCGTAGGGGATGATGAACGACGCCGCCGCGCTCATGGCGGCCGCGCTTATGTACATCGCCTGGCCTTCTTCGTACTTCGACACGAACTCTGGCCTCCGATCAGCTTCCGATCACGGGAGGCGCGACGTCTCCGTCGTCACCCCAGACGTCTTCTTCCTGCGAAATCCACGTGCTGCGTTCACGATCCTTGTCGCCTTCGCCGCCGGCTCCGCCCATGGGGGTCATCGGCATCATCGGCATGCCACCGGCACCCAGAGCTCCGGCACCCGGCACGCCGGGGCCACGCCCCAGGTTCATCCCTGAGGCGCCGCCCGCTCCTCCGGGGAAGGAGCCTCCGCTGCCCGTACGGTATCCCCCGCCGAGGCCTCGTTGATCCGTGGTCAGACCGTCCGTCCCGGGCAGCCTCAGATCCGAGGTTCCCGGCTGTCTGATGTTGGCCAGAGCGTCCTGGACGGCCTGCTTCGGGTCGTATCCGGCGAGCTGGGTCTTGAGGTCCTTGTCGTCGAGCCCGCCCGGCTTCGGCAGATCGCCCACACCCGGAGGCTTGGGCAGGTCGTCCATGCCTGGAGGCTTGGGCAGATCACCGGTGCCCGGGGGCTTGGGCAGATCGTCCATACCCGGAGGCTTCGGCAGATCACCTGTACCCGGAGGCTTGGGCAGATCACCGGTGCCCGGGGGTTTCGGCAGATCGTCCATACCCGGAGGCTTGGGCAGGTCGTCCATGCCTGGAGGCTTGGGCAGATCACCGGTGCCCGGGGGCTTGGGCAGATCACCCATACCCGGAGGCTTCGGCAGATCACCCAGACCGCCGGGCGGCTTTATGCCGCCGGGGCCGAAGGGGCCGGGGTCGCCGCCGGGTGGCGGCGGGCCCTCATCGCCCGGCGGCTTGGCCTGGCTGGCTTTGTGCGCCTCCTCGACGTTCTTCGCCAGGGTGGGAAGCGCCTCCTTATAGGACTCCAGAACTCCTTTGGCTTTCTCCATGGCCTTGGCGAAGCTGTCGCGCACCTCGCGGTGGGCCACGTTCAGGCCTCCCCCGATGACGCCGAAGGTCAGCGTGTGCATGTCGATGGTCTTGGTGTAGCTACTCGCCTCCCCCAGGACCGGGGCACGGCTCCCCAAGCCGCCACCCAGGCCCTTGACCCGGTTATGGTCCATCTCGAGGTCGGGGTCCATGGTGTAGGGGTCGGGGGTCATGGAACCCAGGTTCGTGTTCACACCCGGAAAAGAGTAGGAGCCGGTGGAGTTGGCTCCGGAGGAGTCGGTCACAGTGGCCTCCGTCGCGAGGTGAGTCCCGCGCAAGCTGATCGCATCGATCATGCAGACTACGTCAGCCTTTCGGCCACCGTACAGGCGATCCATCCTGATTGTTCCCTAGAGGACTGTTTGTCCGGAAAAGGAGGTGTCGCGCTCCCGACGCCCGCCAATGCAATCAACCACCGAGACATCCCACCATCACCCAAATAGCCAAACTATATATAAAACGGACTTTTCGTTATATTGCAGGCATCACACGTGGACTACGTAGCGCAACAATTAATTCACAAGCTGCTCATATACCAAAAATATGCATATTTGTAATCAAATATTAATTTTTTGACTCGTGAGTGATGTGACGGTTGATCGCTAGTGTGGTGGTCCTCTGCCGCCGCCTGGCCATCCGGGGGTAGGCGAGTGCGGCAGCTCATCTGGAGGTGATCATGGCGGACCAGTCGCAGACACAGGTAAGCGAGGCCGACCTGGTTCAGGCTGTCAACTGGATCGAGGACTCCGCGGAGAAGATCCGCGGCATCCAGCAGAGGCTTGACCAGGCGGGTCACACCCTGAAGGTCAACTGGAAGGGTGACTCGCACGCCGCGTTCAACAAGGTTCACCAGAACTGGCATGACCGTATCGACGTCATCCTGATGAGCCTCAAGGATCTCGCGGAGAAGGTCGCGGCGAGCAACAAGAACTACCGGGCGTTCAACGAGCAGGCGGTGACGGAGATCAACAAGATCGAAGCCCTCATCAACGCCTCGTCCGGATACTGACGTCTAAGCCCGCTCACCCTTCAAGAACGATACGGAGACCATGATGGCTGCTCATGACGAGTTCGACGTCACACTGATCAACTATGGCGGCATGGACGCCGGTGAGAGCGACTTCCAGAAGGCCTACAACGACCTGGTCACGGAGCTCAACGACCTCGAAGGCAAGCTGCTGCAGAAGACCGCGATCTGGCAGGGTGCCACGGAACAGGCCTTCCACCAGGTGCGGCAGACCTGGAACAAGCAGGCCGGCGAAATGGCCAACATCGTCCAGCTGATGGCCAAGAACATCAACATCACCCGGATGAACATGCAGGATGCTGAGCGCGTCAACACCGGCATGTTCGACGTTAGGTGATCGAAGGAATCCTTCGAAAAGCCCTCTCGGTCGCCTGAGACTGAGGGGGCATGAGCCATGACTGTGAAACGGGGAATCGAGACATGGGTCACGATGGCGGTGTCAACCTCAGCCACCAAGCCGTCATAAACGCCGAGAAGGATCTCAAAGAGGTGCTCACGCTGCTGAACCCCGGCTGGGAGAAGGGCAACGACACCCCTCTCTTCCCCGAGACCGGGCCCGTCCGGCAGCTTTCCAGCACCCCCGAGGCATTCGGCGGCGCCTGGCCCTCCACTCAGGGCTTCCAGGCGAGCTTCCGGGGCGCCGAGAGGGCGATCAGCGGCAACTGCACCGCGATCACGAAGCAACTCGAGAGCGCGATCGGGCTCCTCAGGATGGCGCTCACGAACTTCGAGACCGCCCACCAGAAGGGCGCGGAACAGGCCGGGCAGCTCCAGGTCTGAAGACGGGCCCATAAGCGACACAGCAGGCACGGTGCCGGCTCGAGGGGACGGGTGAGGGTTCGTGGGCGCCCAAGAAATGCCGATCAGGCAGAAAATCGACACATCTGAATTCGACGGCGTAACGCTGGACATACTGAAGTCCGCGCTCGACAAGGCCAACCCGGAGCTGATCCAGAACGCGGCTGGAGAGTTCAGGTCGGCGATGGGCAAGCTGAACACCCTGATCGAGAAGCTCGACAAGCATCTCGACTCTCTTGACAAGAACTGGACCGCCGGCGAAGACGCCAAGACCGTGAAAACCCAGCTCCGTCGACTCCGTGAATCGACGCAGAGCGTGGTCGACTCGATCGTGGAGCCCAACCCTCCGGGAAAAATGGGTCCCCCCGTTCCCAAGGGGGTGGCCCCCGCCCTGGAGATGTACAGCACCACCCTGAAGGCGTTCAGAGGCGACCACATACCGGAGAAGTCAGACAGCGACGTCTCCTTCCTCGAAGGGGCCTACCAGGGTGGAATGGCCGGCGCCGGAGGAGGCGCGGTAGTGGGCTCGTTCTTCGCGGGAGTCGGCGCCGTGCCCGGCGCCGTCATCGGGGCCGTCGGCGGAACGATCGTCGGAGGCGTCACCTCGCTGTTCACGGACGGCCCCTTCATGAACATGTTCGGTGACTCCAAAGAGGAGCAGGACATGAAGGCCGCCAAGGAGCATCTGAAGAAGCTCACCGATGCCACGGCGCAGGTCAACGACGCCTTCCCGAACTCGCTCAAAACCGACATCCCCGAGTTCACCCCGCCCAAGATCTCCCCTGTCAACCTCCCTGCCCCACCCGGAAGCACGATTCCCGGCGGGTATCCCCCTGGGCAAGGGTTCGATCCGTTTGCCCCCGGAGGCAACGTCCCTGACTGGAACGACCCCAGCCGAAATGGGCCCGGTTGGAACGACCCCGGCAAGAACGGGCCCGGCGGCGACATCCCCGGAGGCAACATCCCCGGCTGGAACGACCCCAGCCGGAACGGGCCCGGTTGGAACGACCCCGGCAAGAACGGGCCCGGCGGCGACATCCCCGGAGGCAACATCCCCGGCTGGAACGACCCCAGCCAGAACGGGCCGGGCGCGAACGGTGGTCATCCCGGCGGCTCAGGTGCCAACGGCCAGGGCGGGAACGGCACGCAACCGCCCGGAACCTCCGGGCTCGACACCAAGCTGGCCGGCTACGACTCGCACATGCGTGACCTGGCCGGTCGAGCGAACCAGCTGGGCGACCTCAACCAGCAGAATCTCCTGGGAAACTCCGGCCATCAGGGCTCCTCAGGCAGTGGCTCCGGCAACGGCTCCGGAAGCTCCACCACGGGCATCGGCACATCCACACCGGGAAGCGGCGCATTCGGCAGTGGGGGGGCGGCCGACTCCAGAGGCATGAACGGCGCGCGTGCCCTCAATGCGAGCACCGGAGCGACACCATCCGTATTTCCGCACGGCAAAAACGGCTCGAAGGAAAACGAAGAGGCGGAAGAGCATGAGCGGACCACGTGGATGTGGGAAGACGAGGACCTGTTCATGAGTGACAAGTCGACGACGACGCACCTCATTGACGGGACCCCGAAGAGGAAGGGCAGGGCATAAAGGATGACCAGGCAAGACGATTTCGCAGGCCCGCCGCCTCCCGAGCTCGAACTCGCGAAGAACTGGCCCGGACTCGACGGGACGGATGAGGGGTCGGGCTCCGGCCCGGAGCTCAACCACACCCGGATCAGGCAGATCTTCCAGGCGCTGAGAGATGACCTCCAGGCCCTGCAGGGCAAGAGCCCGGGTTCGATGAGCGCCACCTGGAGTGGTCCCGGAACCCTCGGCGAGGTCTCCGGGCTCGGCAACGTGGGGCCTTCGGACACCGGGAAATGGCAGGTGGCCGACTATTACGGGCAGAGTGTCGAGCAGGGTTACACCGTGCTGAGCGGCAAGCAGCAAATGCTGTTCGACGGCTGCGAGGCGCTGATCACAGCGCTTGAGAAGGCCGTCACCAATTACGAAAAGGGTCACGACGCCAGCAGCGCGTGAGGTTACAGCGGGGATATAACCATGGGGTCCAAAAACCAGGGCTGGGAACCGATCAGGATCTATCCGAGTCTGTACGGCCTTGAGGAGGAAAAGCTCACCAGGGCTCAGATCGAGGCGTTGCTGAAGGCCACCGACCCGGACCGGCTGGCAAGCGCCGGAGAGAGCTTTCGCTCCGCGGCCAAGCTCCTGGGCGGCAAGGGAGGCGGCGGTGGAGGCGAGTTCGGCATTCAGTCCTCGCTCAGCAGGACGGCCAATGACCTCGCGGCCGTGTGGAAAGGCAAGGACGCGGCCAAGGTGCAGGAGGTGCTCCGCAAGCTCCATGCCACCGCGGGAGCCCTCGGCGACGCGATGCAGTCGACCGGCGAATCGGTTTCCCGGTACGCGGAACGGCTCAAGCACTACCGCGACACGTTGCCGCCCGCTCCCCTGCCTTTGACACCCAAACCCTCTCCCGGCATCGCCCCCACCCCTTCCGCCACATCCACCCCCTCCACCACACCCACATCTGCCCCTACTGCTACATCCACCCCAAAAACCATCCCCACACCTACGACCACCAGCCTGCCCACGCTGACACCCAAGCTCGACCCGGACGCACCGGCCCAGGAGCACCTGCGCAAGTTCAACAAAGAGATCGACACGATCAACTCCACGCTCGCCGAAGGGCTGGCCTTCGACATTCCCCCCGTCGAGCCGATCGATTTCAAGCCGAAGGAAGAGGCCCCGCCCATCACCGTGGTCACCACGAAGACCACGCACCAGCGCCCGACCCAAACCTGGAGGCCCGGCTCCAACACGCCCGGAGGCTCGGGGGACACCGGCGGGTCGGGCGACAACGGCGGGTCCGGTGGGACAGGCGGATCCGGCGGCTCGGGCGGATCGGGCGGTAATGACGGTTCGGGTGGAACCGGCGGTAATAACGGCGGCGGTGGCAATGACGGCGGCGGTGGAACCGGCGGTAATAACGGCGGCGGTGGCGATGGCGGCACCGGCGGAACGGGCGGCACCGGCGGTAATGACGGCACCGGTGGAACCGGCGGCCAGAACGGGCCGGGCGGCGGAACGGGTCCCGGCCAGCAGGACGGGACAGGGCACAGCGTTCCACCCGTCATCGGAGGGTCGGACAACCCGTCCCAGCGCACCGACCTGGCGGGCCTCAACCAGAATCCCCTGAACCCCGGACCGCACACGACCAGCCAGACCGGGCTGAACCCGCTGACCAACACCATCGGCACCCATCCCACTCCCACCGGAGTGGGTCCCAGCACGGTGAACACCAACAGCCTGCTGAACCCCAACGGAGTGATCACCCCCTTCCGCGACATCCGTCCCACCACGGTGTTCGGCGGGGAGAGCATGGGGGCGGCGGCCACGAGCGAGCTGGGCCTCATACGCCCGGGCGCGGGCGGGGCAGGCTCTTCGTTCATGCCGCCCCCGCTGGGAGGTGGTGGCGGCGAGGAGAACAAGCAGGAACGCGACCGGGAGATCTACGCACCGGAGAACCACTGGGCCCCTCAGCAGCAGACGACCACCTCTGCCGTCCTCGAGTGAGAGCAGGGTCGGCGTGCATCAGATCGGGCAGGGCTTCGGTGAGCTGATCGCCGAGACCAGGCGGCTCCTCTCCGAGGCCGGGAATTCGCAGGACTCGGCGGAGGAGCCGCTTCAGGGCAGCGGTCAGGCGGCGGGCGGGCAGGTGAGCGCCGTGGCCGGCCCGGACGGGCGGCTGCGCGAGCTGACCCTCAATCCGCGGGTCATGCGCATGGCCTCGAAGGACCTCGCATGGGAGATCCTCACGGCGGTGAACGCGGCCCTCGACGACCTCCGCGCGGGTCTGCCCGGTCTGGAGCAGGCGGCCGCCCTGGACCCCGGGCCGCTCGTCAAAAGCCTGGACGACGTTCACGACGAGATGATGCGCCGCCTGGGCGAGTTCACGGCCGGGATCGAGTTCACCGTACGACGGCTGGAGGAGCGCTGAACGGGAACTACGACGTGGCCATCTCGCACACGGACCTCCGGCACACCGAGACGGGCCTGCGCGAGACCGGCACGAGCCGGTTGGAGGAACTGCGGGACTTCCGCGCCTACCTTGAGGGGGAAGGCGACCCGTGGGGTGACGACGAACTGGGAAGCATGGTGGGCGCGGCTTACCACGCGATAACCCAGCGCGCGCTGGAGGTCTACACGTCGCTTGCGGAACGCCACCTGACGACGGGCGGCAACGTCGGAGTGATGTCGGTGAACCACCGGTCGGCCGAGCAGCGCAGCGTGGAGGAGTCCGAGCGGATCATGCGGGCCGTACGACAGGTGTGACGGTCGATCATCGCCGCAGGTCGGCGTGGGGCAAAATCACACCGGCCGGACCCAAAGGGTTGATCGCGACGCCGACGTCGGCAGGCAGCAGGGCGACCAGGTCGCCGCCGCGAATCCGCTGCCATCCCGTGGAACCCTCCGGAGGCTCGCCGGGCAGGTGGGGCTGGGCCGTGTAGGCGAAGGCCGCCCGGCCCTCACCGGTGTCGAACACGGGAATGCCCCGGTCCGGGCCGGCCGCCACGACCACATCGGCCGCAAGGAACAAGGGGGCGATGTCCTCCCCCGTGGCGTAACCGGTCGAGCTGAGCTGGATGGCGCCGTCCACGGGATCGGTCGGCTCGGGATAGCCGAGCGCCACCGGCGAAGGCCGGTAGTTCGGGTTGTGCCGGAACTCACCGGTGATCTCGCCGCGTTCGTCGGCCCGCCACGCGCCGACGATGCCGTACGGTGGCACCTCGCCGTCGGGGTCGAAGAAGGGATCGACCGCGTAGAGCCACGTCCCGGGGCTGCGCCGTGCCTGCTCACGCAGCTCGTCGGTGAGCGGCGGAGGCGGTGGGGCGTCGTTCACTCGAATCCTCCTGGTCATCCCTGAGGGTAGCCGGGGAACGGGTCGTAGTGGGGATTGGGAATGAAGTTCTCCGGCGTCTTGGGCACTCCCGCAGGCCAGGCACCGGAGATGTAGCGCCGATGCACGCCGCCGGGGAAGGCGACCTCCCGTTCATGGCCCAGGCGGGCGGCCGCCGCGGGAATCGTGCTGTTGACGTCGATCCCGCCAGGGGCGTCCACCTCGTAGACGTAGCCTCGCGGGAAGACGTTCTCGATGTCCCGGCGCTCGCTGGTGCCCACGAAGGCGGAGGGCGTGCCTTTGTTCACGTAGTCGCCCAGGTTGGTCATGGATGGATCCCGCGGGTGGAGCCCCTGCTCGAAGATCTCATCCGGAGGCCGGCTGCTGGCCCGGTAGACCGGCTCGCGCTCTCTCCGCCAGATCGGATAGGGGGTGATCTTCTTCACGTCGATGTTCTTGTCGGCGGCCGCCTCCAGGTAGTTGTCCGGGCCGCGGAGGGGTGTCGGCGGACGGTGCGGGGGCATGGGCCTGCCGGCCTGCCGCGCCGGAGACTTTCCCAGGAGCTGGGAGGCTTTTTCGAACAGACGCCGCGTGCTGCGTTCCATCAGCTCGCCCGTCTTGCGGCCGGCCTCGCGTCCAGCCAGGCGGGAGCCGTCCACCAGGGCGGGAATGCCCGCCAGGGAGGCTCCTCCGGTGGGCGCCGAGGCCGTGACGAGCTGGTTGAGGCGCATCAGGAACCGTGCGAGAAGCAGGATCAGCGCCGCCTTCATGACGAGCACGACCAGGGCCGAGAGCTGCAGCGCGGAGCCGATGAGCAGCGCGGCGAGGGCCGCGTCGCCCTCCTGGCCCGAGGTTCTCCGCGATTCCTGCTCAAGCATCCGCACGTCGTCGCCCTCGTTGCGCGACGTGGTCCGGGCGACATGCGCGCTGGCGGTCGACACGCCGCGCAGCATCGTCGTCCCGAAGGCGACCCATCGCCGGCCGGATGCGAGGAGCAGATCCTCGTTGACGACCGGCCAGCGAAAGAGAACGTTCATGACCGCGGCCAGTTCGGGCGGGGGTTGCAGCGCCACAGCGAGCTACGGGTTCAGAGGCCGAGGCGGCTGCCGATGCGGTCGAGTTCGTTCATCACGTTCTCGAAGGTCTTGTTGTAGGCCGCCTCCGCATCCCTGGCCTGTTCCAGGATGGCGTCGGGGTTGTTGAAGAACCGCATGGGGTTGTCCTCCTCACCGAACGCCTCCGCCATGACCTGGCTGAGCTGCTCCTGGAGGTCGAAGGCCGCGTCACGGATGGTTTCCTTGATCTTTTCGGCGAGCTCGCCCGCGTTCAGCCGCATCGCCTTGGGGTGGAGTTCGAGCTCGCGCAGCCCGTTGCCGGCGTACTCGACGGTGACCAGCCCGTCCTCGTCCTGAGCGCGCCCGACCACCGTGGCCATGGTTTTCTGCACTTCATCCACGCGGGCGAAGTGCCCTGAGGTGTACTTCAGGATTTTGTCGACGTCGATGTTCTCGTAGTTCCCGGGGGCCGCCATCAATCGCTTCCTCTCACAGGCACCGCTGATCACTTGCGCAGCAAGCTAACCGCACCGCCCGTTCTACGCAATCCAGACGAAAGTTACGCCCCACACGGCCTCGATCGGGGCGGCCTAGGGCTCGATCCAGTCGAAGCGCTCGTGACCCTTCGGGAGCTGGTTCGGGGCGGGGGGAGACTGGAACGACGGATACTTGCTGGAGTCGAGGGTCGCCTCGCGGAAGTTCACCTTCGCTTCGCCGTTCGGCATGATGTGGTGGAATTGGTGATCCTTCTTGATCGCGTTCGTCAGGACACCGTTTCCCGCCGTCAGGATGGATGCCAGCGTCTTGGTGAAGATGGCGGTCGTTCCGGTGGCCGCGGTCGCGACGGACTTCTCCAGCAGCATGCCCCAGGGCCTCGCCTGCGGCACAAGCTGCATTCGCTTGGCCACGATTATCAGCATGATCGCCGAGATCACCATGGTCCCGATCTTCTCCCAGTAGCTGCGGTAGGAGGAGGCCACATCGTCCACCATCTTCGCGATGTCGGCGAAGGCACCGCGCAGGACGCCGATCTCCCGATGGAAGATCCATATGACCCGTTCAAGCTCCTTCTGGTCCTTCGCGATCCAGCCTTCCTTCGACGTGCCCACGATCTGCGCGAGAAGCTGTTTCATCCCGTCGTCCAGGCTGCCGGAGATGCGGTTCTTCCAGTGCCCCGCCGCCTGCGCCATGTCGGGCTCGTTGGCGATCGCCGTGCTCGCGATGATGATCAACGGGATGAGATATCCCGACCACCTGCCGGCCTTCTTCAGCATGTCCAGCACCTTCGGGCCGATCGGCTCCCGCATCTGCGGGGGCGGCCCGAACTGCGGAGTCGCATACGGATTGGCCGGATAGGGAATCGGCCTCTGCGGAGGCATGGTGGGGGGCGGAGACATGGCGGGACGCGGGGCCATGTTGGGGGGCGGCCCGAACCGCGGGGTCGCATACGGGTTGTGCGGCCAGGGCACCGGTTGCGAGGGAGGGGGAACGTTCCCGTAATACCCAGACATCAGCGGTGCCTGATGATGCTGTGGTCCTCGGCCGCCCGCCAGTTACGCTTCGCGATGGTGAGCGTGTTGCACCAGCCGTCGACGACGTCCTCGGCCTCACCGAGCACCGTGTCCGCCTGCCGGCACGTGGCCCTGTAGGTGCCTCCCAGGATTATTTCGCCCAGGAGCCCGAACCCGGGAGAGTCGATGTGAACCGTGTCGAGCATCCTCCGGACGAACGCCACGGCCTCCTTCAGCTCGTTCTCGAGGCGGCTGCGCGTGAAGTCGATCGCGTCCGATGTGATGTGGACGTCCGGCCCGGCGGCGGTCGGCGACGGAGGGGTCGGCGATGGGGCGAACGGAGCGAACAGGGCTTCTGGAGAGAACGGGTCGAACGAAGGAGACGAAGCGTCCGGAGCGAACGGGTCCAGCGCAGGAGACGAAGCGCCCGGAGCGAACGGGTCGAACGGAGGAGGCGTCGTGACAGTGCTGTTGTTCACAGATCAGGATTCTTGTCGACGGTTCCTCCCGCCCCCAGCCTCACAAGAGGATCTTCATGATCACTTAACCGGCTGGACGGCAATCGCTGGCTGTCAGTTAACCCATGGCCGGTGCCCTGGGCGCATGGAATTCAACAATTCAGAGTTTCGTCTCGAGGATCTCGACCGGGTCATGCGGGACAGCGAGCACTCCCTGCGTGACCTCACCTCGGCGATGGACGGCCTCAGCGAGATCATCGGGGAAGGCGAGAGCCGCAGCGGCACGGTCTCCGCGCGCGTGGACGCCAACGGCCGGGTGACCGAGGTGAAGATCAACCCCAGGGGCATGCGGCTGGACAGCGAGACCCTCTCCGAGGAGATCGTGGAGGCGCTGCAGGCCGCGCAGGACTCCCACGAAAGCCAGATGCGGGAGCTGGTGGCGCTCCCGCTCGGCGGAGAGGACGCGCTCGAAACGATGCAGCGTCAGTTCCAGGAGCTCCAGGATTCCTTCGCCGCGGAGATCAGTGAGGGGATCGCCAGGATGGAGCGGTTGAAGAACCGCGACCACCGGGACCAGTGACGCCCCCCGCGTCTCAACCGGCCAGGCCCCGGACCCAGGAGTAGACGTCCAGCACGCCGAGCGCGAGCGGGAACAGCGCGACGATCAGCAGGATCTCCAGGATGTCGCCCGCGCGCCCCCAGAACGGGGACGGTTTCCCCGACGGCAGCCACAGGCCCATGCTCGCCGAGATCGTCGCGGCGCACAACAGCCCCATCACCGCGACGAGCGCCACGACGCCGCCCGCGCCGGCGACCTGGGAGATCACGAGGGCGAGGATCCCGGCCACACCGGAGATCATCAGCCAGAGCCGCTGGCCGAACCCGTGGAAGACACGGACCCGCATGATGAGCGTCAGCGACAACGCCAGCGTGGTGGCCACGGCGACCCAGCCGCCGTTCATCACGAGGTAGAGCTGGGCGACCAGCGCCACCATGCCGGTGCCGGCGACCAGCCCGGTCGCGTAGCGCTGCGCGTGGATGGTGCGCTCACCGATGGACTCGCCGTCGACCTGCTGGTTGTCGTTGCGCAGCTCTTCGGCGCTGGTCGGCATCGTGGGCATCGGCAAGCGGGCGAGCCGGAACGACAGCATCGGGACCAGCGGGTTGAGCGCCAGCAGGATCGCGAGGGCCACCGCGGCGACCCCCGCGGGGGAGGCCCCGGAGAACATCACGACGGCGGCGCTCACGGATCCGACCATCGAGGCGATCGCGGCGCCCAGAAAGCCGGGCACGCCGTCGGCGATCGCGATCAGGCTGATGGTGGCCACGAGGCCGACGCAGGCGAAGGCGGCGAGCATGTTCGGCGCGCCGAAGCCGAACGGGCCTCCGGCGCTCGCCGGTGCCATGAGCCCGGCGAAGAAGCCGTACGGCAGAGCCGCGTAGCCGATCAGCGCACCCGACGACGAGTCACCCAGGGCCCGGGACAGCGCGGTGCCGGCGATGATCAGGAGGATCGCGAAGACCCCGGCGACCACCGCGGAGACCGTCCACGGCGGTCCCGCCAGCGCCATGACCGCCGACCCGGTGACGAGGGTCGCCATCGCGACCCCCAGGCCCACCAGGCGAGTGTGCTTGTCACCCCATTTCCCGGGACCTTCCGTGACGCCCGTGGCGATCACATCGGCCACGTCGTCGAACATGGCCGGAGGCAGGACGGCCTCGCGCGGCCGGAGGTAGAGGATCTCGCCGTCGAGCACGCCCAGGGCCCCGAGGCTCTGGCCGATGTCGAGAGGAGGGCCGCCGAGCCGTTGCAGCACCCATCCGGGCCCCGACGCCGAGTCGCCTCCGGCCTCGCCCACCGCGCGCAGCAGGCTCGGCAGCACGTGCGGCAGGGGAATGTCCGCCGGTAGCGCCAGGTCGACCTTTCTGTGGGGAGCCACGATCGTGACATGGCACAGAGCCGGTAGGGGTGCGGCGAACTGCGCCAACGCGCCCTGCGGCACCGGCCCCTGAACGGGCGGTTGAGCCAGCGACCTCACAGTCCTACTCCCTCTACCACAGGCATCACGGACATCAGGGACATCACGGATACGGTATCGGGGAGAGCGGTGATCGCGTGCAACAGCCGCGATAAACGTTTTCTGGTAGGAAGGTAGCGCAAACGATCAGGAGGGCGATTCAGGGTGAGCATCGTCATCGTACGGCGCCCGGAGCGTCGGCCACCGCCCAAGGCTCCGCGAGGCGAGATCCTGCTCGAATCGCCGCCGGAGATCCCGGAAGTCCAGTCACAGGGCTTCACCGCGATCCTCACCTATCTGCCGATGGTCGCGGGCGGCGCCGCTATGGGCCTGATGTTCACCGCCAACGGCAACGCCAATCCGATCATGTACGTGGCGAGCGGCCTGTTCGCCGTGTCCATGATGGGGATGACCGTGGGCCAGATCGGCCGGCAGTCCGGTGAGCGCAAACAGCGGCTGAACGGCCTGCGCCGCGACTACTTCCGGTATCTGTCCCAGGTTCGCCGGAAGGTGCGGCGCGCGGCCGTCCAGCAGCGCGAGGCCCTCGAATGGAGCGGCCCCGCCCCCGACTCCCTGTGGTGGGTCGCCATGAGCCAGCGCCTGTGGGAACGGCGGCCCCGCGACGACGACTTCGGCACCGTACGGCTCGGCACGGGTGTGCAGAAGCTGGCCGTCCAGCTGATCCCGCCGGACTCCAAGCCGGTCGAGGATCTGGACGCCCTGTCGTCCGGTGCGCTGCGCAGGTTCGTCCGGGCGCACTCGACGGTCGCGGAACTCCCGGTGGCCGTGGCCCTGCATTCCTTCGCCCGGATCAACCTGACGGGTGATCCGGTCGCCATGCGCGAGCTCGTGCGGGCGATGATCGCCCAGATGACCGTGTTCCACTCCCCTGACGACATGCGCATCATGGTGTGCGCGAGCAAGGAGTGGATGGCTCAGTGGGACTGGGTCAAGTGGCTGCCCCATGCGCTGCACCCCGAGGAGTCCGACGCCGCCGGCCAGGTGCGTCTCATGGCCGAGAACCTCTCCGAGCTCGACCGGCTGGTCGGCGGGGAGCTCAAGGAGCGCGCGCGGTTCAAGCCGGGCCCCGCTCCCGACGCCCTGCCGTACCACGTGCTGATCATCGACGGCGGCCATGTGCCGCAGGAGTCGCAGCTCGGCACCGACGCCATCCAGGGCGTCACCGTGATCGACCTGTCCAACTCGGCGGGACCGATCGAGGAGAAGAGCACGCTCCGGCTGGACATCCAGCCGGACGGCTTCTTCATGATCAAGATCGATCACGCGGGCAAGCGGACCTCGACCCGCCTCGGCGACCCCGACCGGCTGGACTTCCTGCGGGTCGAGGGCCTGGCCCGGCAGCTCGCCCCCCTGCGCGTGTCGACCGCCAAGGGCGGGGAGACGCAGGACGTGCTCTCGACGAACACCTCGCTCACCGACCTGCTCGGCGTCGGCGACCCGACCCGCCTCGATCCGGCGGTGACGTGGCGGCCCAGGGCCGGGCGCAACCGGCTGCGGGTGCCGATCGGGTTCGGCGCGGACGGACGCCTGGTCGAACTCGACATCAAGGAGTCGGCCCAGGGCGGGATGGGGCCGCACGGCCTGGTCATCGGCGCCACCGGATCGGGCAAGAGCGAGCTGCTGCGCACCCTCGTGCTCGGCCTGGCGATCACCCACTCGTCGGAGATCCTGAACTTCGTCCTGGTCGACTTCAAGGGTGGCGCCACCTTCCTCGGCCTCGACACCCTGTCCCACGTCTCGGCGGTCATCACCAACCTCGAAGACGAGCTCCCTCTCGTCGACCGCATGTACGACGCCCTGCACGGCGAGATGGTCCGCCGCCAGGAGCTGCTGCGCGCCGCCGGCAACTACGCCTCCCTGCGTGACTACGAGCGCGCCCGCGAGCAGGGCGTCGACCTGAGCCCGTTGCCGACGCTGTTCGTCGTGCTCGACGAGTTCAGCGAGCTGCTCTCGGCCAAGCCCGAGTTCATCGACCTCTTCGTGATGATCGGGCGGCTCGGCCGCTCTCTCGGCGTCCACCTCCTGCTGGCCTCCCAGCGTCTGGAGGAGGGACGGTTGCGCGGCCTGGACACCCATCTGTCCTACCGGATCGGCCTGCGCACCTTCTCCGCGATGGAGAGCCGGACCGTGCTCGGCGTCGCCGACGCCTACGAGCTGCCGTCCGCCCCGGGCAACGGCTACCTCAAGTTCGACACCACCGGGATGACCCGGTTCAAGGCCGCCTACGTGTCCGGGGCCTACCAGGCGGATCCCCTCCACGCGGCGGCGGCGGGCGGTGAGGGCCCCATCCGGCAGGTCGTGGAGTACGGCCCGGAGTTCGCCCCGATCCCCGTGGTGGAGGAGCCGAAGAAGGAGCTGACGGCGGCGGAGGAACCGGCCGGGCAGGGCTCGCTCAGCCTGCTGGACATCGTGGTCAAGCGGCTGGCCGGCCAGGGGCCTCCCCCGCACCGGATCTGGCTGCCCCCGCTGAGCGAGCCGCCGACCCTCGCCCACCTGCTCCCGCCGCTGACGGTCACGCCGGAGTACGGCCTCAGCACGACCGGGTGGGCGGGCCGGGGACAGCTCCATGCCGTCGTGGGCCTCATCGACAAACCGTTCGAGCAGCGCAGCGATCCGTACTGGCTGGACGTGTCGGGCGCGGCCGGGCACGTCGGCGTCGCCGGAGGAACGCAGAGCGGCAAGAGCACGGTGCTGCGCACGCTGATCACCAGCATGGCGCTCATGCACACCCCGCGCGAGGTGCAGTTCTACTGCCTGGACTTCGGTGGCGGCGCGCTCGCCGCCCTGGAGGGACTGCCGCACGTCGGCGGGGTCGCCACCCGTCTCGACGGCGACCGCGTCCGCCGCACGGTCGCCGAGATCTCCGCCCTCCTCGAACAGCGGGAACGCGCCTTCACCGAACAGGGAATCGACTCGATCATCAGCTACCGGCGCCAGGTCGCCGACGGGACGATCGAGGGCGACAATTTCGGCGACGTCTTCCTGGTCGTCGACGGCTGGCTGACTGTCAGGCAGGAGTTCGAGTCGATCGAATCCGCCGTCACCGATCTGGCCGCACGCGGCCTGGGCTACGGCATCCACGTCATCGCCTCCACCAACAAGTGGTCGGAGTTCCGGCCGAGCATCCGGGACCTGTTCGGCACCCGGGTGGAGCTCAAGCTGGGTGACGCCTATGAGTCCGAGGTCAACCGCAAGCTGGCGCTGAGCGTGCCCGAGGCGACGCCGGGCCGCGGGCTCACTAGAGAGGGCCTGCACTTCCTGTCCGCTCTCCCCAGGGTCGACGGCGTCCGCAAGTCCGACGACCTGTCCGTCGGCGTGCGCGCGCTCGTCGACGCCATCAGGGAGGCCTGGCAGGGTCCCCCCGCCCCCAGCGTGCGGCTGCTGCCGGCGGTGCTGCCCGCCACGGCGCTGCCCGACGCGACGCAGACCGGCCCCGGCCAGATTCCGGTCGGCATCGACGAGGCCACCCTGATGCCCGTCATCCTCGACCTCGACACCGACCCGCACTTCATCGTGGTCGGCGACACCGAGAGCGGGAAGTCCAACCTGCTGCGTCTCATCACCGAGGGGCTGGTCGCCCGGCGCACGCCGCAGGAGGCCAGGATGATCGTGATCGACTACCGGCGGTCCCTGCTGGACTCGGCCGCCACCGAGCACCGCATCGGCTACGCCGCCTCCAGCGCGGCGGCGACCGAGCTGATCAACGACGTCCGCGGTGCGCTGCTCAAGCGGCTGCCTCCGGCCGACCTCACGCCCGAGCAGCTCCGGGCGAGAAGCTGGTGGCAGGGCTCGGACCTGTACATCGTCGTCGACGACTACGATCTCGTCGCGACCTCGTCGAACCCGCTGCTGCCGCTGGCGGACCTGCTGCCGCAGGCCCGCGACATCGGACTGCACCTGATCCTGTCACGCGCGATGGGCGGCGTCGGCCGGGCGATGTTCGACCCGCTCATCCAGCGGATGAAGGACATGGCCAGCCCCGCGGTGATCCTGTCCGGCAACAAGGACGAGGGCCAGCTCTTCGGCAACGTGCGCCCGCATCCGCTCCCGCCGGGCCGGGGCTACTTCGTCGACCGGAGGAACGGCGCGCGCCTGACGCAGACCGCGTTCCTCCCGCCTCAGGAGCCCGAGGAGAACGCGTGACGGACGAAGCGGAACCATGTCCCTTATGATCAACATTCGTCTGCTTTGTACGAACGCCGGAAGGGGTCGGCTACGTGGCGGGTCTCGATCTCCATTACGCCGCACTTGAGCAGTGCCGCACGAACACGAAGAAGGTGGCGGGAAAGTTCGACGACCTCGACCGCGCGTATCCCGCCGCCACCACCGACTCCCTCATCTTCGGGAAGCTGACGGACTCCAGCACGCTGGCCACGGCCGTCGACGGCATCGAGAAGACGATCGGCGCCGAGGCGGGCTTCGCCAAGAGCAAGCTCGAAGCTGTCGAACGTGCCCTCGACACCGTGCAGGAGAACGTCCGCGACGCCCACAAGGCCACCTCGGACGGGGGCCGCAAATGAGCGACGGCGACAGGAGCGGTCCCAGAGAACCGCTCACCCCCATCGTTCCGGGCAGCTCGGAACTGCTCGACATCGCCATGAAGGTCAACGGCAACCAGGAGTCGATCAAGGCGATCGCCACCCGGTGGCGGGGCGCGGCGGGCAAGGTGAACGAGCACGCCGGTGAGCTCCTCGGCGCGGTGAACACGGTGAACAACGCCTGGCAGGGACAGTCGGCGGACGCGTTCGACACCCACATGCGCAAGTACGGCAAGGCCGGAGACGCGCTGCACGACGCGCTGGCGAACTGCGCGAACTCTCTCGACACCGCCGCCGAAGCGCTCAACACCGCCGAGTCCGAGGTGAACACCCTCACCACCAACCTCGTCACCCAGTGGAACACCTACTGCACCAACAATCCCAAGCAGACCGACGAGGAGCGCACGGCGGGCATCAAGCCGTCGGTCGACCAGGCCGTCATCGCCGCCCGCGGCCATCTGGGCAAGGCCAACGCGGCCGTCACCCAGGCGGTGGCCGACCTGAAGAAGCACCTGGACGAACGGTCGATCACTTTCGAGGACATCCCGGCACCCGGCGATGAGAAGTTCACGCCGACGCCCGGCTACGCCTTCGACTGGCAGCGGACGCCCGGCTACGAGGCGTCCCCCAAAGGTGGCGGCGGCCACGGCGGCAGCGGCGGCCACGGCGGTGGCAGTGGCGGTGGAGCAGGCGGCTTCGGCGGTTACGGGCCGAGCGGCCCGCCCCCGCCCGGTGGCGGGCCCGAGCCGGAAGGCAAGGTCAAGGGGTGGATCGAGGAGGCGATCAAGATCCTCAAGGAGCACGGGTACCCCGTCGAGAAGATGAACCCGAGCGACATCTGGATGATCATCCAGCACGAGTCGGGCGGGGACCCCAACGCGATCAACAACTGGGACTCCAACGCGGCCGCGGGAACCCCGTCCAAGGGCCTGATGCAGACCATCGACCCGACCTTCGACTCCTACAAGCTGCCCGGGCACGGGAACATCTACAATCCGGTCGACAACATCATCGCCGGTGTCCGCTACGCCATCAGCCGCTACGGCTCGGTCTCGAACGTGCCCGGCGTGGTCGGGACCAAGACCGGCAGCGGCTACGTCGGCTACTGACGGCACGACCGCCTTCGCCGGATCCCTTCAGGGATCCGCCCCGAAATCTGGGCGAGCCGGGTGCCGGGCCCGCTCTGGTCGACGAGCGGGCCCGGAAGCGGCCCCTACTAGGCTGTGATGATGAAGCTCACGAAATTTGGACACGCGTGCGTTCGCCTGGAGAAGGGCGACTCGGTCCTGGTCATCGACCCGGGGACCTTCAGCGAGGAGTCCGCGCTGGACGGGGCGCAGACCGTCCTCATCACCCATGAGCACTTCGACCACGTGGACGTCGACCGGCTGCGCACGGCGGCCGAGACCAACCCGTCCCTGGAGATCTGGACCAACGAGGGCGTGGCGGCCACGCTGACCGACGTCCCGGCGAAGATCCAGATCGTACGGCACGGCGACACGTTCGACACGGCCGGCTTCGGAGTGAAGGTCGTCGGCGAGTGGCACGCCCCGAACCACCCGGACATGCCGATCGTCCGCAACGTCGGCTTCCTTGTGGACGAGGAGGTCTTCTACCCCGGCGACGCGTTCACCCCGCCCGGAGTCGAGGTCCCCACGCTCCTGGTGCCGACCAACGCGCCGTGGATGAAGGCGTCGGAAATGGTGGAGTATCTCCGGCAGGTCCGCCCGGCCAGGGCCTTCTCCACCCACGACGGCCTGCTCAACGACGTCGGGCTCGGCCTCATCGACATGTGGCTGAACCTTGAGTCGGACAAGCAGAAGGCCGAGATGCGCCGCCTGAAGCCGGGCGAGTCGGTCACACTGCCGTAGCGATCGTGGCCGATCCGATCACGGTGTCACCCAGGTAGAGCACGGCCGCCTGACCGGCGGCGACTCCGGTGGCGGGGGCGTCCAGCGTGATGTGGACCTCGTCACCGGAGAGCTGGGTGCGGCAGCCGTACACCTCGCCGTGGGCGCGAAGCTGGACGGTGCAGGCCAGCGGCTCACGCGGCGCGGCGACCGGGCCGTTCCAGACCGGCCGGACGGCCGTGATGGCCGTGACTTCCAGGGCCGAGCGGGGGCCGACCGTGACCGTGTTGGAGACGGGCTCGATGGACAGCACGTAGCGCGGCCGGCCGTCGGCGGCCGGGCGGTCGATGCGCAGGCCCTTGCGCTGGCCGACGGTGAACCCGAACGCGCCCTCGTGCTTGCCCACGACCTCGCCCGACTCGTCCACGATCGGGCCCTCGGCCGCGCCGAGACGGTCGCTCAGGAAGCCACGGGTGTCGCCATCGGCGATGAAGCAGATGTCGTGGCTGTCGGGCTTGTCCGCCACCATGAGCCCGCGCCTCGCGGCCTCCTCACGGACCTGGGCCTTGGTGGAGTCGCCCAGCGGGAAGATCGCGTGCTTGAGCTGCTCCCGGGTGAGCACGCCGAGCACGTAGGACTGGTCCTTGCCCTCGTCGGGGCTGCGGCTCAGCACGCCGTCGACGAGCCGCGCGTGGTGCCCGGTGGCCACCGCGTCGAAGCCCAGCGCGAGGGCCCGGTCGAGCACCGCCTCGAACTTGATCTTCTCGTTGCAGCGCAGGCACGGGTTGGGCGTGCGGCCCGCGGCGTACTCGTTGACGAAGTCCTCGACCACGTCGCGATGGAAGCGCTCGGCCATGTCCCAGATGTAGAAAGGAATGCCGATCACGTCAGCGGCCCTGCGGGCGTCTCGCGAGTCTTCGATCGTGCAGCACCCTCGGGCACCGGTCCGATACGACTGCGGATTGGCGGAGAGCGCCAGATGAACGCCGGTGACGTCATGACCCGCCTCGGCGATGCGGGCGGCCGCGACGGCGGAGTCGACACCGCCGGACATGGCGGCAAGCACACGAAGTCTCATAACACCCTTGAGCGTACCCGCGTTGGCGCGCGCCCCGTGAGGCTGGGAGAATCCGGGGTCATGCGACTGTTCGGGCGCAAGAACGAATTCACCGCCGAGCCGGCCGACGGCATCGGCGAGTTCTGGACGTGGTGGGCCGAGGCGAGGCCGGAACTCGACGCGATGGTCGCCGCGGGGGAGGCCGACCGGCTGGCCGAGTGGATCGGGCCCGCGGTGCAGGTCGTCCATCCCTCCCTGGTGTGGGAGATCGCCCCAGGACTGAGCGCCGACCAGGCACTCGTGGTCACCGCCGCCGGTGATCCGGAGCTGCGCCCCGTCGCGCACCGCTGGGCCACCGCCGCACCGGCCGCCGACGCCCGCTGGGAGTTCCATCCGTCCCGCCAGGCCAACCCGCACGCCATGGACCTCACGCTCGACGTGGGAGGCTACGAGTTCGCGCTGGACAAGCTCGTGCTCGGCCTGCGGGCCCCCATGGGGAACCCTCGCGTCGACGTGATCGCCCACCACCCGATCTTCAGCCTCCTGGACGACGAGACCAGGACCGAGGCCACCCTGCTCGCCCTCGACTGGCTGCTCGGCGAGGACGACGTGGCCCGGTGGATCGGCGACGTCACCGCCTCCGGGTTCGAGCCGATCGACGCGGTGCCCGCCGTGCATCTGCCCAGCGTGGTCTCCGACCTGGCCTCCGGTTACCAGGACGAGCAGTGGGCGCTCCTGGAAGGCGAGACCGCCACCGGGGCCCGTCTGATCGCCACCGCCCGCTACCCGCTCCGCCCCGTCGACTATCCCCTGTTCGACCAGCACATCGCGATCACCCTGCCCTATCTGCACCGCGACGCCGACGGTCTGCCCGTCGGGCCTTCCCTGGAGGCGCTGCGCGACTTCGAGGAACGTCTCACCAGGCGGGTCGGCAGGCTGAACGGCAGCGCCGTGTTCGCCGCGCACATGAGCGCGGAGGGCCAGCGGGTGCTGCACGTCTACGCCGACCCGGCGGGCGAGGCCGCCGTCCACGCCAAGGAACTGGTCGTGAGCTGGGAGGAGGGCCAGCCCCAGGTCGACGTGGTGGGCGACCCCGGCTGGATCGCGGTCTCGCCTTTCCTCACCTAGCCAGACCCCGGTCCGGATCGGGCCGGACCGGGGAGTATGGAAGGCAGGGCCCATGCCCCGCTGATCATCCTGGCGGCTGAGGCAGGGCCTATGCCCTGCCGGTCGTCCTGGTGGCTCACACCCTACCGGTCGCCCTGGCCATCCTGGTTGCCCTGGCCGTTCTCACCGTTCTGGTTGCCCTGACCGTTCTGACCGTTCTGGTTGCCCTGGTTGTTCTGACCGTTCTGGTCGTTGCCCGTGGCGGGCAGGGCGCTGCCCTGCTTCCACTGGTTCCAGCTGAGCTGCCAGAAGCTCCAGCCGTTACGCCAGTCGAGCTTCCGCTTGGTGCCGGTGATCTTCACGACATCACCGCGCTGGGCGATGTCGTAGAACCACTTGGCTCCGGCGGGCGTGGCGCGCACGCAACCGTGGCTCTGGTTGGACCTGCCGAGGAACTGGTAGTAGCCCGCGCTCTGGTGGACGTACTCACCGCTGTCGGAGATCCGGACCGCCCAGGGGATCTCCAGCTTGTAGTAGAGCGGGTCCTTGGGGTCGGTGACGCCCAGCCAGCCCGAGGTCATGGTCTCCACCTTCTTCTTGCCCATCGCAAGGTGGATGCCGCTGGTGGTGAGGTAGACGTCCACGCCGTTCTTGACCAGGCCGCCGCGGCCGGCGCTGATCGGGATGGTCTTGGCGATCTTGCCGTCGCGATAGACCTTCATCACGTGCCTTCTGGTGTTGACCACGGCGATGTTGGCCTTGCCGATCGCGAAGCGGCGGGTGACGTCCTTGGCGCCCTCGTTGCCGGGGATCTGGCTGAGGCGGGCGGTGAAGGTGACCTTCTGGTGCGGACGCCAGTAGATCTTGGTGCGGTAGACGACCTTGCGGTCGGAGACCCACCGCCAGGCACCCTCGACCGGCCGCTCGGCCTGAACCTCCAGCACCGCCTCGGCGGCCGCCCGGTTGGTGACCGGCTTGTCGAAGGTGACGATGATCGGTGAGCCGACGCCCAGGGTCTCGGCATCCTCGCCCATCGGCGTGATGTCGGCGATGCCGAGCGACGCCTTCCGCGCCGTCCGCGCCGTCCGCGGCCCGACCTTGATGGCGGCGCCCCCGGCCGGAGGCGGGGCATCCGCCTTGGCCGTGACCCTGACGGGCGCGGGCTGCGCGACCGGACCGCCTTCCGTCGAACAGGCCGCCACGGCGGTGAGGGCGACGAGGGCGAGCGAGGCATGGGCCGCCCGCTTGAGGCTTTTCACGGTCTACTCCTCATATATGCACATTCGCGCCGTTTTTCACGTGGCGCGGTCCATATGTGAGACAACCGAAAGCCCCGATAGGTGTGGTCTCACCACATAACGATCAAGCAACAACCCGTCGGGCAGCTTTCCCAAGGCTCTTCGCCCGGCCCCAGACAGCACCTCCGGCAGCCGCCCGGCCTCAGGCCGCACCTCCGGCAGGCACCGGAACGGCGCACCCGGCCCCTTGGCGAGACGCCCCTCCCCCTGGCCTCTCACCAGGGAGAAGCGGTGAGACCGGAGCGGGCGGGCCGTACTGGATCAGCTGAGGCCCGCGCGGCGGGCGCGCTCGACGACCAGGCCGATCACACCGGCCACCCGGTCCACGTCGGCCTCGGTCGAGGTGTGGCCGAGGGAGAAGCGGAGCGAGCCCCGTGCCCGGACCGCGTCGGCGCCCATGGCCAGCAGGACGTGGGAGGGCTGGGCCACCCCGGCCGAGCACGCCGAGCCCGTGGAGCATTCCACGCCCTTGGCGTCCAGGAGCATGAGCAGCGCGTCGCCCTCGCAGCCGGGGAAGGAGAAGTGGGCGTTGCCGGGAAGCCTGTTCACCGGATCGCCGTTGAGGATCACATCGGGTACGGCCTGGCGGACCTTGCGGATCAGATCGTCGCGGAGCTCGACGAGGCGGGCCGCGACCGCGGCCTGGCTCGCCACGGCGGTCTGCACCGCCGCGGCGAAACCGGCGATCGCGGGCGCGTCGAGCGTGCCGGAGCGCACGTCGCGCTCCTGGCCGCCGCCGTGCAGCACCGGCACCGGGTCCACCCCCCGGGCCAGCAGCAACGCGCCGACGCCCATCGGGCCGCCGACCTTGTGGCCGGAGAGCGTCAGCGCGTCCACCCCGGAGTCGGAGAACACCACGGGGAGCTGTCCGATGGCCTGGACCGCGTCGCTGTGGAAGGGGATGCCGTAGTCACGCGCGATCGCGGCGAGCACGCGGACCGGCTGGATGGTGCCGACCTCGTTGTTGGCCCACATCACGCTGACCAGGGCGACGCCGGCCGGGTCACGCTCGATGGCGGCGCGGAGGGTCTGCGGATGCACCCGGCCGAACTCGTCCACGTCGAGCAGCTCGACGGTCGCGCCCTGGTGGTCGCCCAGCCAGTGCGCGGGATCCAGCGCGCCGTGGTGCTCGACCGCGCTGATCAGGATCCGGGTCGCCCCCTTGGCGCGGCGGGCCCAGTAAAGGCCTTTGATGGCCAGGTTGTCGGCCTCCGTGCCGCCCGAGGTGAAGACCACCTCGCTGGGCCTGGCACCGAGCACGTCCGCGATGGTCTCTCGCGACTCCTCCACGACCCTGCGGGTGCGACGGCCGGCCGCGTGCAGCGACGACGCGTTGCCGACCCTGCCGAACTGGGCCGTCATCGCCTCGATCGCCTCGGGAAGCATCGGCGTGGTCGCCGCGTGATCGAGATAGGCGGACTCCACGGCCGTACTCCCCTCCACAGCTCTCTCTTGCCTTCCAAGCGTATCCGCGCTCGCGGCGAGTCCGCCTCCGGCTTGACCACTGAACCGTCCGGACGGTACAGTACGTTGCATGAGACGGGAAGAGTTGTTGGACGCGGCAGAGGATCTGCTCTGCGACCAGGGCTCTCAGGCGCTCACCCTGGCGTCCGTCGCCGAGCGTGCGGGTTGCAGCAAAGGCGGCCTGCTCTATCACTTCAGCACGAAAGAAGCCCTGATCAAGGGCATGGTCGAGCGGCTGATCGAGGATTTCGACGAGCTCATCGCCACCCAGGGCCACGACACCTACACCAAGAACTATCTGTTTGCCACGTTCGCCGCCGTCCAGTCCGGCAGGCTGCGACGCTGGGCTGTGGTCACCGGCGCCTCCGGCAACCTCTACCTGCTCGCGCCACTGCGCGAGGCGATGGCCCGATGGCACCGTGAAGGACTGGACGGCGAGCCCGACCCCGTGGCCGCACAGATCGTGCGCCTCGCCTGCGAGGGAGTGTGGGACGTGGCCAGCCACGACCCCGATCTCTACGACGACGACCACTACGCCGAGTTGAAGCAGCGCCTACTGGACCTGCTGCCCGCCTGACCGGGTTTTCTCTCCGCGCACATTGGTGGTCGCTTCCGCTCCTGCGGAAGCGACCAAATTTATGTGTGCCCATTTTGCAGTAGCCAAACCATCCATTGAAGGGATTGCGTCATGACCCGCGACCTGAGGACCGCTCGCATTGGAGCAGTTCTCACATTCGTGCTTGCCGGACTTATGTGTGGATCGATGACCGTGCGTATTCCAGCGCTGTCCGACAAACTCGGCCTGTCCGAGGCGTCGATCGGCGTCACCCTCCTCGTGTGGGGTCTGGGGGCGCTGGTCACCATGCAGTCGATGCGCGGGGTGATGACGCGCTTCGGCAGCCGGAGCATCCTGCGGGTCGGCGCTCCCCTCTGCGCGATCGCACTGGTCCTGGTGGCGTTCGCGCCGACCTTCCCCCTGCTGCTGGTCGCCACCGGGCTCTTCGGCATGACGTTCGGCGCGGTCGACATCGCGATGAACGCGCAGGGCTCGACCGTCGAGCGCGCCTACGGCCGCCCGCTGATGAACGGCATGCACGCCGGCTGGTGCGTGGGCGCGATCTCCGCGGGCCTGCTGGGCACCCTGGCCATCGCGGCGGGATTGTCGTTCACGGTCCACCTGACCCTGATCGCCCTGCTCTCGCTGCCTCTGATGATCTTCATTAGCCGCACCTACCTGCCGGACCCCGTCGCCGAGGTGAGCGACAAGGGTGACAGGGCGAAGACTCGCCACCGGATGCCGCCGGTGGTCTACCTGCTCGGCGTGATCGCGTTCTGCGCGTTCATGGTCGAGGGCACGGTCGCCGACTGGAACGGTCTCTACCTGCGCAACGTGCTCGGCGCCCCCGAGGCCGTGGCCGCGCTGGGCTACCCGGTCTTCGAGGCGGGCATGCTGTTCGGCCGCCTCACCGGCGACCGCGTCCGGGCCCGTTTCGGCGCCCGCGGCATGCTCATGACCGCGGGCCTGGCCACCGCCGCCACCTTCGCCGTGGTCATCACGGCCCCGACGGCCCTGATCGCCGTCTCGGCCATGCTCTTCGTGGGCGTCGCGGTGGCGACGGTCTCTCCGATGGCCATGTCCCTGGCGGGCAGCGCGGTCGGCAACCCCGGCCCGGCCATCGCCCAGACCGGCGCGATGGGTTATGCGGGACTGCTGCTCGGGCCGGTGATCATCGGCTTCATCTCCGACGTGGCCGCGCTCAGGGCGGCGCTCGGCCTCGCCGTGGTGCTGGGTGTCCTGATCGCCCTGGCCGCCCGGTTCCTGCCCCGCCCCGGCACGGTGACGACGGTGCCCGCCCCGGCCGTGGCACCCGAGCGCGAGCTCTCCATGGCCGCCTGACCCGCGGCTCCATGGCTGCCTGACCCGCGGTTCCGGTTCCGCCTGACCCGCGGTTCCGGCTCCGCTCGGCCCGCCGCCCGCGGCCGTGACATATGTAACCGAAACCGCTGAACATCCAGATCTGCACATGCGTACGGCCTTGGGCCATGCTCTGTCCATGGCCAAACCGCGCACCCCCGTCGTCACCGCCGTGGTGTTCGTCATCACGGCGGTGCCGAGCATCCTGCAGTTCGCCTTCCCCACGCTGGAGACCGCACTCAGGCGTGACCCCTCCGCCATCGCCGCGGGCGAGTGGTGGCGGTTGTTCACCTCCCTCGTCGTGCAGGGCGGCGGAATCGTCGGGACCGTGTTCAACCTGGCCACGCTCGCCGTGTTCGGTTACCTCGCCGAGCGGGCGCTCGGGCCGTGGCGGTGGCTTGCCCTGTACGGCGCGGGCGCGATGTGCGGCCAGATCGCCGGGACCCTGTGGGGCGTCGTCGACGCCGGCAACTCGATCGGTGTCTGTGGCCTGGCGGGGGGCCTGATGATCGCCGCCTTCCGCGGGCGGGCCGGAGCCCTGGAGGGGTCGGCAGGCGCCTTCTACACGCTGATCCTGCTGGCCGGCGGGCTGCTGGACGGCACGGCCGGAATCATCGCCACCGCCCTGACCGGCGCCGCGGGGATGCAGCTGGTCAGCCACCGCGAACGCCTGCCCCGCTGGTTCTTTCCCGCGGCGGGCGTGGCCGCCGGAACGATCCTGACGGCGCTCGCCGACCTCCACGGTCCCGCCCTCCTCGGCGGCCTCCTCGCGGGCCTGGCCGTCGCCCAGCCCCTGCGGGCGGCGGCTCCCGAGCACAGCTCCTGAGCACGCCTCTCGGACACGGCCGCCCGCCCCGTGCCGGAACACGAAGAACGGCGCCGCGCTTGTGCGCGGCGCCGTTCTTCGTCAAGGCTTACTTGCGCTTGGCGATCTCGTCGGTCAGCTGCGGCACGACCTGGTTCAGGTCGCCCACGACACCGAAGTCGGCGAGCTCGAAGATCGGCGCCTCGGGGTCCTTGTTGATCGCGATGATCGTCTTGGCGGTCTGCATGCCGGCCCGGTGCTGGATGGCGCCGGAGATGCCTGCCGCGATGTAGAGCTGCGGCGAGACGGTCTTGCCGGTCTGGCCGACCTGGAACTGGTGCGGGTACCAGCCGGCGTCGGTGGCGGCGCGGGAGGCGCCCACCGCCGCGCCGAGCGAGTCGGCCAGCTTCTCGATGATCGAGAAGTTCTCCGCCGAGCCCACGCCACGGCCACCGGAGACCACGATCGCGGCCTCTGTCAGCTCGGGACGGGCGCCCTTCTCCTCCTTGACGCGCTCGACGACCTTGGCGGCCTTGGCGGCGTCGGAGAGGGTCACGGAGACCTGCTCCTCGGCACCCGCGCCCGCGGCGGCCTCGACCGGCGTCGCGTTCGGGCGGACCGCGATGATCGGGGTGCCCTTGCTCACACGCGACTGGACGTTGACGCCACCACCGAAGATCGACTGGTCGGCGACCAGGCCGTCCTGGATGCCCACGACATCGGTGAGCACACCAGAGTCGATCTTGATGGCGAGCCGGCCCGCGATCTCCTTGGCCTCGGCCGTCGCGGGGACGAGCACCGCGATCGGGGACTTCTCGGAGACGAGCTGGGCCAGCAGCTCCGCCTTGGGGGCGACGACGTAGTCGTTGATGTCGGCGGAGTCGGCCACGTAGATCTTCTCCGCGCCGTGCTCGGCCAGCCTGGCCTTGGCCTCGGGAGAGTATCCCGGTCCCGCCCAGACCGCCGACGGCGTGCCCAGCTTCCGGGCGAGCGTCAGCAGCTCCAGCGTGACCTTCTTGACCTGACCTTCGACGTGCTCGACCAGAACGAGAATCTCAGACATATCAGCTAACCCCCGTTCTCAGACGAACTTCTTCGACGCGAGGAAGTCGGCGGTCTTCACGCCACCGTCGCCCTCGTCCTTGACGATCGTGCCGGCCGCCCGAGGCGGGGCCGCGGCGAAGTCGACGACCTCGCTCCAGGAGCCGGCGAGGCCCACCTGGGAGGCCTCGATCTCGGCGTCGGCGACACCGAGCTTCTCGACCGGCTTCTTCTTGGCCGCCATGATGCCCTTGAAGGACGGGTAACGCGGCTCGTTGATCTTCTCGACCACGGAGACGACGGCGGGCAGCGAGGCCTCGACCTTGTCGTAGCCGTAGTCGGTGACGCGCTGGATCGTGACGGACGCCTTGTCCACCTCGACCTTGTTGGCGAAGGTGAGCTGCGGTACGCCCAAGCGCTCGGCCAGCATGGCGGCGAGCACACCGGTGCGAGCGTCGGTCGACTCGGAGCCGAGCACGACCAGATCGAAACCGATCTTCTTCAGCGCCTGCGCCAGGGCATAGGAGGTGCCCAGCGCGTCCGAGCCGTGCAGCGCGTCGTCCACCAGGTGGACCGCCTTGTCGGCACCCATGGCCAGGGCCTTGCGGATGGTGTCGCTGGCCTTGTCGGGGCCCATGGTGAGGACGGTCACCTCACCGCCGTGGGCCTCCTTCAGGCGCAGCGCCTCCTCGACCGCGTATTCACACAGCTCGTTGATGACGCCGTCGGCGGCGTCGCGGTCGAGCGTCTTGTCATCGGACCTCAGCTTGCGCTCGGTCGCCGTGTCGGGGACCTGCTTCACGCAGACGACGATGTTCATGGCCGGTGGCCGACCTCCCGTGTTCGCGTACGCCACCGCGTCGCTGCGGTTGGCGCCGAATGCTCGCTACGCGCACGCGGGGCACGTGCGCGTGATGCCAAGACTGCCAGGTGCCCGAGGGCGGTGTGACAGCGGGTGGCCAGGTCGGGGGATGCCCGCCCTGGCCTCCGACACCATGTTACCGATCGGTAGCTTAGCTGCAAACTACCAGGCCGTACGGCTTGCACCAGACAACCAGACGTCCGCCCGACCGGTCACGCCCTCTACCATACCGAACTATATTCCGGAGGCTGCGCATGGAGTCCACCTCGCCTGTCACGGTTCGGGAGGGCTCAGCCGGCCAGCAGGATCGCGACCACGACGAAGACGACGGTGCCCAGTGCCAGCGCGAGGGTGAGGGTGCTGAAGAACGCGCTCAGCACGGCCCACAGCCCGATGGCACCGGCGGCGCCGGCCAAATCGACGAGCATGCGCGTGCGATTCCGGCGGGCGAACAGGGCGATGCCCCCGTCGACGAGCATCGCCAGGCCGTACGCCGTGAGGAAGAGCAACGAGACCTCGGGCAGCGGGTTCCTGGCCGTCGCGGCCGTCAAGGACACGAGAAGGCCGGTGCCGATGACCCAGCGGCGGTGCAGGACGGCCCGGCGGCGGTCGCGGAGTTCCTCGGCCGACGGCTTCCCGGGCGGCGGCGGGCGCTGTCCGGGACGCCACTCCCGGGTGGTGACGGCGTGCACACCGGCCTCCGGGGCACGGAGAACGGCGTCCTGGACGTCGGTGGCCTCCTGAACCCCGACCGCGGCGAATGCCGGGCGCGCCCGCGGGATCGCCGTGCGAGCGGCGGGGGCCTCGGCGTCCAGCCGGGCCAGGAGCGTGGAGGCGAGCGGGCGGGCCGCCGGATCCCGCAGCATGCACTCCCGCAGCAGCGGCTCCAGCCAGCCCGGAACGCCCTCAAGATCGGGGTCGTGGTGGACGACGCGATAGCCGACCGCCGAGGCCGGGCCGGTACCGTAGGGATGCCGCCCGGTGGCGGCGTGGGCCAGCGTGGCGCCGAAGGAGAACAGGTCGGCCTCCGCCCCGGGCTCGGTGCCCTCAAGCACCTCGGGAGCCAGGTAACCGGGCGTGCCGAGGATCGCGCCGGACACCGTGACCGAAGGGGAGTCGAGCGCGCAGGCGATGCCGAAGTCGATCACGACGGGCTCTCCATCGGTCAGGATCACGTTGGCCGGCTTCAGATCGCGGTGGACGACCCCGGCGGCGTGGACGGCGGCCAGCGCCTCGGCCAGGCCTCGGGCCAGCCGTACGAGATCGTCGCCGCCGATCGGCCCGTCATCGGAGATCACCGCACTGAGCGGGCGGCCCTGCACATAGCGGGTGACCAGGTAGGGGCGGGCACCGTCCAGCGAGGCGTCCAGAACCTCGGCGACATGCGGGCCCTGGACCCGCCGCATGGTCTCCACCTCGCGGGCCAGCCGGGCCAGGGCCGTCGTGTCGGCCGCGACATGCGGGTGCAGGATCTTGATCGCCACCGTGCGCCCCTGGGGATCCAGTGCGAGATGGACCTCGCCGAAGCCCCCGGCCCCGAGCGTGGACAGCAGGCGGTACGGACCAAGACGCTCACCGTCCGGCGCTCCCATGCGACTCCCTCCGGCCTGTCCCCCTCATCGTGCCTCAGAGAGGCCGATCCCGCACGGAGGGATTACAGAAACCATCCACACGAGGACACAAGACACAAGCCAGGCCTTTCCCTCGATCGCCCGCCTTCGATGAGGGGGTTTTGGTGAGGAGGTCAATTCCAGATCTTGCGGACCGCCCGCCCGAAACTGTCCATCAGGTCGCCGAAGAGGCCGCTGATGAGGTCGATCGCGCCCATCTTGCCCTCCTCCCCCAGCTCCTGCCACCTCTCCGTCAGGTCGTGCACCGCCGCTGACGGCTTCTGCCACGGGGCGAAAGACGGCGTCATCCCCAGCGCGGCCATCACCGCGAAGAAGGCCAGCGTGCCGAGGACGATCGCGGTCACCATGGCCGCTCCGGGGCTACGGATCACGCCGGTGAGCACCCGGGAGACGGCCCTGCGCGGCTTGCCGCCGCCGGGCAGCACGAACAGCCCCGCCACGAACGCGCCCGCGGCGTAGGCCGCGGCCGGGTCGGTGTCCATCTTCCCGACGAACTTCAGCGCGCCCCACACGCACATCCCGAACATCGCGGCCAGCGGAGCCGTGATCAGCGTCGCGAGCACCGCCTTGATCAGCGCCCATGGGGTGCCGAGCACCGCGAGCAGGGGGTCGGCGGCACTGCTGCCCCGCGCCGAGCGGCGCTGGACCAGGTCCCCGAAGAGATATTCGCCCACCCGCAGGCAGAGCACCGCGACCAGCGCGAAGGCACTCACCGCGACCGGCAGCGCGCAGGCCAGCCCGACGAGGATCGTCAGCAGCAGCGCCGCGATCAGCGGGTGGCCGGTGCGGTAGCGCGGGCGGCTCTCCGGCGGGGTGTGCGGCCGGGGCTGGACGTCCGGCGGGGTGTGCGGCCTCGGCTGGACGGCCGGCGGCGCGTACGGCTGGGCCTGGCCGGTCGGCGGCGGCGCCGGGTATCCGGCGACCCGCTGGTCGGGATAGGGCGGCGGCGCGAACCTTCCCTGCTGCGCCCCGGCCGGACCCGGGACGTACGGCGGCGGGGTGGCCGGGACGTACGGCGGCGGAGCCGTCGTGGAGGGGGCGGATTCGGAACGGGGCCTGCGCTCGCGCCGCTCGGGCTTGGCGTACTCCACCGGCGGCAGCAGGTCGGCGTAGCTGTCGTCCTGCGGCAGCACCCGGGTGCCGCCCGGCGGAGGCGGGGGCGGGGCCTGGTCGTTCAGAACCTTGGTGCCGTCCGGTGGGGGCGGGGCCTGGTCGTTCAGAACCTTGGTGCCGTCCGGTGGGGGCGGGGCCTGGCCGTCCAGGACCTTGGTGCCGTCCAGGTCGAGCACCTTGGTGCCCCCGTCGATCACGGCGGTGGGCGGCGTCTCGTGGAAAACCGTCACCGTGGGGTCGAGGGCACGCGCCATCCGGTGCAGCGCCTGCGCGCTCGGCCGGGCGGCGGGGTCGACGGCCAGGGCCTGTCGGAGCCAGCCACGCAGCCAGGCGGGGGCCAGGTCGATGTTCGCCCGGCCCTCCATGATGTTGAAGCAGACGACCTCGAAGCTGCCCGTGCCGAACGGCGGCTTGCCGGTCGCCGCGAAGAAGACCGTCGAGGCCAGCGCGTGCACGTCGGCCGCCTGCGTGATCTCGGAGTCCCTGATGATCTCCGGGGCGAGGTAGCCGGGCGTGCCGACGAACATGCCGGTCTGGGTCAGCCGGGTGGCGTTGACCAGGTGGGCGATGCCGAAGTCGATGACCAGGGGGTCGCCGTTGACGAGCATCACGTTGGCCGGCTTGAGGTCGCGGTGGACGACGTCGGCGGCGTGGATCGCCACGAGCGCCGCGCACAGGCCCTGCGCGAGCTTGATGACCTCGCCGGGCGGGAGCGGCCCGTCGGAGAGGACGGTCTCCTCCAGCGTGCGGCCCGGAGCGAAGCGCGTCACGATGTAGGGCTGCTTGCCGCTCAGCTCCGCGTCGAGAACCTCCGCGACCTGCGGGCTGCGCACCCGCCGCATGGTCTCCACCTCGCGGGTGAGCCGGTCGCGGGCCTTGAGGTCGGCGGCCACGTGCGGGTGCAGGACCTTGACGGCCACCTCGCGACCGTCCTCGTCGAGCCCCAGGTGGACAGCCCCCATGCCACCTTCGCCGAGCTTTCTGAGCAGCCGGTACGGTCCCACCCGCTCAGGCGCTTGCGTGTCCCCCGTCATCGCGCCGCCTTATCTCGTAGGTCTTTCAGTTCTTTCACCACCGACCCGACATTGACCGGCGACCACGTCGCCTTCCGCGCCCCGTCTCCCACGGTGTTGACCGCAAGGAAGATCATGAGCGCGGCCCCCCCGCCCAGCACCAAGGCCAGGATCATGGCCGCGCCACGAGAAGGCAGCAGTGATGCCAGCGTACGTCGCATCTGCCGGCTGGGGCCCTCGACTCCGGGTCCCGCGCAGATCGTCCACAGTGCGACTGCCGTACCCCAGCTCAGCGCGTTGGTGATGGGCATGCTCTCGACCAGCACCGCCAGCAGCAGCGTCACCGGCAGGCCGAGGATCAGCGCGTACGGCACGAGCGCGACGGTGATGCCCGCCGACTTCAGGAGCGCGACCGGCTGTCCGAACACCCGCAGCACGTCGGCGGCCGCCGCTCCCGCCGCGCGCCGGGTGTTCAGCGCGGGCTGGGCGATGTCGGCGGCCCGCAGAAGAACGGCGACCGGGATCACCACCGCCGCGACGGCGATCGGCGCGACGACGGCCGCGATCGTCATGATGACCAGCATGATCGCACTCGCCACGCCGTACGCCTTGGAACGCTGCAACGCATGGCCCGGCCGCTGACCGGGGTGCAGCCCCGAAGGTGTCTGCGGCGGCTGGGGGTGGGGATAGGGGTACGGCGGCGGCGTGGGCTGCCGGACATGCGGCGTCTGCTCGAACGCGACCGGCTGCGGTGGATACGGCTGCGGGCGGCCGAGCGAGGAAGGGTGGCCGGACGGAGAAGGGTGGTTGGGCTGAGGGAGATGGTTGCGGGCGTACTCCTGCAGGTCCTGGGGGCGGACCCGCTGGGTCGGGATGTCTCCGTCGGCCACCGGCGCCGTGGCCTCAAGCCGGCTGGAGCCTGAGACGTCCTGCCGGGGCCGGTCGTCGCCAGGACCCGTGAAGGGGTTTCTGGTGGGGATGTCTTCCGGACCGAGCACGCCGGTGGGCAGGTCGTACGAGGCCTGCTCGGCCGCCGCGACCTGGCGCAGCTCCTCGGCCGTGACGCGGCGGGTGGGCCACGGGTCGGGAGACTGCTGCGGGTCGGCGGGCCGCTGCTCGCCGAGCAGCGAGTATTCACCCGGCTGCGGCACCGGGGCCGGAGGCCACGGAGTGGACTGCGGTATGGCTCCCGGGCGGGACGCCACCGGAGTCGGCACGTCACCGGGGTCACCCAGACCGCCGGGAACACCGCCGGGCCCGGTGGGGCGGCCAGGGGCGCCCTGGCCGCTCGGGCCGGAGTCGTCGAGGTGCGGCAACGTGGTGATCTCGTCGGGCACCCGTGGCCGGTCCGCCCGGGGCAGCAGGCGCGCCACCTGCGCGGCGAGCTCGGGAGCCTTCGGCCGCTTGGCCGGGTCACGCTGGAGCGCGGCCCGCAGCACCGGCTGGAGCGCCTGCGGGACGGCGTCCACGTTCGCCTTGCCCGCGGTGATGTTGTAGAAGATCATCTCCAGCGTGCCCTTGCCGAAGGGCGGCTGGCCGGTGGCCGCGAAGACCAGCGTGCCCGCCCAGGCGTGCACGTCGACCTCGGCCCCGGCCTCGTGACCCTCGATGATCTCGGGGGCGAGATAGCCGGGCGTGCCGATGAACATGCCGGTCTGGGTGAGCCTGGTGGCGTCCACGGCCTGCGCGATGCCGAAGTCGATGAGGACGGGCCGGCCGTCCTGGATGATCACGTTGCCGGGCTTGAGGTCCCGGTGGATCACCCCGACCGAGTGCACGGCGGCGAGCGCCGACGCCACCCCGTGCGCGACCTTGAGCAGCGCGGGCAGCTCCATCGGGCCCTCTTGCTTGATGAGCTCGTCCAGCGGCTGACCCGGGACGTATCGGGTCACGATGTAGGGCCGGTGGCCGGTCACATCGGCGTCGAGCACCTCGGCGATGTGCTCGCTGCGCACCCGCCGCATGGTCTCCACCTCGCGCGAGAGCCGCCGGCGCGCGACGTCGTCACCCGCCACCTCGGCACGAAGCACTTTCATCGCCACCTGACGCCCCTGCGGGTCGACGGCGAGGTGAACCACACCCATGCCGCCTTCACCGAGCCGCCGGAGCAGTCGGTAGGGGCCCAGTCGGTCGTCCTGATTCATGGCATGAAGAACCATACCGGCTTAAACACCGCCCATGAGATGAACCATCAGGCCATATTCTCCGAATGAACAACGTCTGCCAGAACCCAACGGTTTCCCAAACCTCAGTAACACTCAATCTCTTTTCGGCGTCAGTTCGCCAGGCGGAGCACCTCCGCCGTCTTCAGGCCGGCGAGCACGGCGCCGGGGAGCGCCAGCTTGGAGTGACGGACACCGCTGCCGATCACGACTCCCGGATGGGCCGCCACCGCCTCGTCCACGAGCACCGGCCACCCCTCGGGCAGCCCGAGCGGGGTGATCCCGCCGTACTCCATCCCGGTCAGCCTCACCGCGTCCTCCTGCGGCGCGAACGAGCTCTTCCGCGCGTCCAGATGCCGCCGGATCACGCCGTTGACGTCCGCCCTCATCGTGGCGAGCACCATGCAGGCCGCGTAGCGGATCTCCCCGCCTCGCCTGGCCGCCACGATCACGCAGTTGGCCGACTCGTCCAGGCCCACGCCGTACCGCTCGCAGAACGCCGCCGTGTCCGCCAGCGTCGGATCGATCTCCGCCACCTGGACCCCGTCGAGCTCCGCGACCGCCCGCGCCACCGGCTCGGCCAGCAGGTCCAGCCGCTCCGTGGCCTTCACCCAGTCAAGTGTCCCGATCGCCATCGTCGCCTCCCGCGAGTCGTCCGTCCTTAGACCGTACGGCGAGACTCTACGACCGCCTGGCGGAGGTCAGGCCGGCGCCTGGAGAACTCGGCGGTGGAGATGGGTGACGACCCTTCTTGCCGACTCCATGGCTCCGGCCTGCCAGGCGACCAGATGGGTGAGCCAGTCACCGGCGAAGTAGACCCGGCCCGCCGGCTGTTGCAGGAGGGTGAAGGAGGAGCCGTAGGAGGGCCGGACCCAGCCGCCCTCGATGTGCGGCCGGTGCTGCCAGGCGATCGAGACACTGGAGCGAAGCTCGGCGCGGTACTTCTCGCCGTGGATCTTCTTGCCCTGGGTGAGCGCGCGGCTGCGGCGGTCGCGGTGGGAGAGCCTGCCGTACAGCTCGGCGCTCTCGTCGGTGTTGTAGTAGCCGACGATCAGACCGCCCCGGGAGTGATAGCCGTAGGAGGGGTACCAGATGTGGGTGATGTCCAGGTCGGTCTCGGTGATCCCGCCGTAGATGCGGTCGTCGATCTCCCACCAGCGCCTGCCATACTCCAGGCCGATCTTTCCCGCGGCGACCGGAACGGGGGCGCGGAGCGCGGCGGTGACTCCGGCGCCCAGGTTGTGCGGGATGCGGGCGAGCAGGTGGGGCGGCAGGGTGGCGATGCAGTAGTCGGCGCGGAGAGTGCCGCCCTGGTGGGTCACCTCGACGCCGTCGGGCAGGTTCCTGACGCCGGTGACCCGGGTGTCCGTCCGGATCCGGTCGCCGCCGACCTCCCGGGCGAGCGCGGTCACGATCGCGTCCATGCCACCCACCGGCTGGAACATGGGAGCGGCCTGCTCGAAGCCGAAGTCCATCGTGAGCGCCCGTCCCGTGCCGGCGGCGAGAACGTCCCGCAGAGAGGGCGGCGAGCCGGTGGGAACGCCGTCGACGACCCCCGGGTAGGTCTGGAAGCCGCGGCGCGTGGAGCCGTGATAGGCCAGGTCGGGGCCGAGGTCGCCGAAGCGCCGGAGAAACTCCGACAGCCGCTCGCGGTCGTCCTTCGTGAGCCGGCGGTTCAGCGCGCCGGCGTCGGTCGCCTTGGCCAGCAGTTCGGCGATATACCCGTAGAGATCGGCGCGGGCCGTGCGGGCTCGGGCCGGAGCGGTCATTCCTCGCGTGTAGACATACGCCGAGGCGTTGTTGTTGACGAACGTCTCGATGGGCACGCCCAGTTCGCGGCAGTAGTCCATGGTGACCATCCACGGCGCGATCCGCCCGGGCCCGGCGTTGAAGTAGATTCCCTCCCCGAACTCCGCCGTCTGGGTTTCCCCGCCCGTCTCGGTCAGCCGGTCTCCGCCGCGCACCGTGAGGCTCCTGCCCCCCACCCGGTCGGCGGCCTCCAGGACCGTGCAGTCGTATCCGGCCTTGCCCAGCTCGTAGGCGCAGGTCAGGCCCGCGACCCCGCCCCCGAGGACCACCACCTTCGCCGCGCCCCGGCCGCTGAGGGTGAAGTCGGAGGGCTGCGGGGGGACGTAGTCCTTGCGCTGGGAGTCAGGGGCCAGGCCCAGCGCGCCCATGGCCGCGAACATGGCCCCGGCGCCTCCGGCGGCACCCACGCCGACCAGCAGCGCCCTGCGCGTCATCGTTCCGGACCCGGTTCTGGACCTGGCTTCGGATCCCGCTTCGGATCCGGTTCTCGATTCGCTCATGGCGTCAGCCGTACACCCCGCTGCCGCAGGCGACCTGGCCCCCGATCATGGAGAAGATGCCCATCAGCGCCATGATCTGGGAGAAGTCGTCGGTGGTGAACTCGATGTGGCGGGAACCCACCGACCGCACGCCGGGGATGATCGCGCACCCGGCGGCGATCGCGGTGGAGTTCCACTCGACGCCGAGGGTGAACGGCGGCTCGGGGGTGCAGAGGCGGAAGTCCGCCACCCGGTTGAGCGCGCGGGCGGCGGCCTCCCGGATGCGGGCCTGGGCGACGGCGGGCGGGAGGAGCTCGGCGGAGAACCTGTCGATGCCTTTCTTGACCGCGACGGTCTCGACGTCCCCGAGCAGCTCCCTGGCCTCCTCGCAGACCGCCTCGTCCCCCGTCACCAGGACCACCGGCACGCCGAGCGACCCGGCGAACGACGCCACCAGGCGGGTCTCACCGCAGACCTCACCGTTGAGGTAGACGTTCTGGATCTCCTTGCCCATCCAGGTGTGGTTCAGGACACCGTGCTGGACCCCCGCACGCGCGTGGTATCCGGCGAAGCAGGCCGCCCGGTAACTCGTGTCGAGTCCCTGCCCCATCCGCAGCGGTTTGCCCGGCCCGCGGATCAGCGTGGCCCGCTCGTCGAGCAGGTCGATCCTCAGATTCTTGGTCGATCCGTGGGCGTCGTTGACACGCACGGCCTGGGCTCCGGCGTCGAAGGCCCCCTGGATGACCGCGTTGGCGTCGCCGGTCATCAGCTCGCAGCCACGCTCGTAGCCCCGGCCCCCGGCGTGCATCTCCTCCGGGTCGGTCAGCCCGGTGACGCCTTCCATGTCCACCGAGACATATACCTTCACGACATCCCCCAGGTCTCGACGCGGCGCGCCTCGTCGTCGCTCATGAACCCGACCTTCCCGGCGATGAAATCACGGACCTGCCCACGCCACGGCTCCGGGATCTCCTCGATCGCGGGCGGGTAGCAGCGGTCCAGCCAGGCGGTCGACGCCTCGGTCGCGCCCAGGAACCTCGCGGCCTTGCCGAAGACCGTCTCCTCGATCCCGGGCACTCTGGCGCAGCCGTACTCGATCATCTCCTGCCCGCCGTACGGCGGAGGCTCCTGCCACTTGCGCGCGACCGGGCGGCCGGGGCCGATCGCGGTGCGCAGCGGGCGGCGCTCGACGGCGGCCTGGATGAGCTCCTTGTACAGGCACTTGCCGCAGGTGCCGCAGGGACCGTCCACCCCGCGCAGGCACCAGCGGACCTGCTCGCGCAGTTCGGATCCGAGGGCCAGCCGCATCGTGACGGCCTCGCTCACCCCGCCGACCGGGAGCACGATGTGCAGGCCCGCCGCGGCGAAGGCCTGGCCCCAGGCGCCGCCCGGAGACCACATGGGGTTGTCCGGGGTGTAGCGGAGCAGGTAGCGGTCCCCGCCCAGCCAGCGCGAGCCCAGTTCGTAGCCGAAGGCGAGGCCGCCCAGGTCGAGCTCGTCGGCCATCAGCAGCGCCCCGGCGGCCACCGCGTGGTGCTCGGGGTAGCCGGGGCGGGGCTCGGCGAGGGTGAACTCCAGGTCCGAGCGGACGACAGTGAGCTCCCGGCCGGTCTTCTCGGCCAGCCGGGCCAGGACGTCGGAGCGGTAGTGGGTCCAGCGGTTGGGCACGCGCGGATGGGAGACCCGCTGGAAGTGGACGAACGGCGCGTCGGGCAGCATCGCGGCCACGGCCACCGAGTCGGCGCCGCCACTGTAGGAGATCGCCAGCCTGCCGCCGGAACGCGGTGCCCCGCCGACCGGGCCCGCCTCGACCCCCCAGCCCGCCTGGATCGCCAGCGCCAGCTCCGGTGAGATCGGCCGGTCGAAGACGATCGCGCGCCGGGTCCACGGCGCGACGACCGTCCACGCGGCCAGCGCCGACAGATCGGGATGGACGTCGTACGGCTCGCGCGGCAGCTCGACCCGGAACGAGTTCGTGGCCAGCTTCAGGGGCTGGCCGTCGGCGCAGAATCCGGTGATGGCGTCCTCGGCGTCCAGGCGGAAGGTCAGGTGCCAGACCCCTTCGCCGGAGGTCCAGGCCACCCTCATGCGGCACCCCCGAGGGAGCGGTCCGCGACCTGATCCTCGAGGGCGCGGTCCACGGCCTGCCAGAGCAGCACCTCGTTCTGGAGCACCCGGTCCATCGCGACAGCGGTCTCCTGGGCCAGCCGGTGGGCGTCGTCCCAGCGCTTCACCTGGGTCTGGTCGACACCGGCCTTCGCCACCTGCGCCCGCAGCCTGTCGACCTCGGCGCGCAGCGCGGTGACCTCCCGGCCCAGCGTCTGAACCTCCCAGAGCGCATCCCTGATGTCCTGCCGGTGGTCGGCCAGGGAGATGTATCGGGCGTCGAACCATCCGCGCACCACCCGCCGCAGCCGGGCGGGCGCCAGCGCACGCTTCACCATCCGCACCATAACTCGGCACGATACCGGCAAAGCTCGATCTACCAGGACAGTCTTCCGAGGTCGTCGCTTTCTCGTGACGTCTTTTCACGACGTCGGCGTCCTCCAGGAGGGGTGTCTGTCCCCTCCTGGAGGACACCGGATCAGCGGCCGGTGAACTTCGCCTGAGACTTCTCGGCGAAGGCCCGCATGCCGGTCTTGGCGTCCTCGGTGGCGAACAGGGCCGCGAACTGGAGCCGCTCGATCTCCAGGCCGGTGGCCAGATCCGCCTCAAGCCCGTGGTCGACGGCCTGCTTGGCGGCGCGCAGGGCCAGGGTGGGGCCGCCCACGAACGTGGCGGCGTAGGCGAGGGCCTCGGCGTAGACGTCGGCGTCGGGGACGACACGGTCCACCAGGCCGATCTGCAGCGCCTCGGCGGCGGACACGTGACGGCCGGTGAAGATGAGGTCCTTGGCCCTGGCCGGGCCGATCAGGCGGGGCAGACGCTGGGTGCCTCCCGCCCCGGGGATGATGCCGAGCAGGATCTCCGGCTGGCCGAGTTTGGCCGACTCGCCCGCGATGCGGATGTCGGCGCACAGGGCGAGCTCGCAGCCGCCGCCCAGCGCGTAGCCGGTCACGGCCGCGATGACCGGCTTTCCGATCTTCGCGACGGCGGTGAAGCAGTCTTGCAGCACCGCGGAGTGCGTCGACATGTCGGCGTAGGACATGTCCGCCATCTCCTTGATGTCGGCCCCTGCCGCGAAGACCCGCTCCCCTCCGTAGATGACGACGGCGTACACGTCGGGATCGGCGTCCGCCTGCCGGGCGCAGTCCGCGATCTCCTCCTGGACCTGCCGGTTGAGCGCGTTCATCTTCGGCCGGTCCAGCCTGATCGTCGCGATCCCGTCGGCCGTCTCCACCCGTACGAACTCACCCATGCCTGTCCCTTCGCCGAAAGAAAAACGCGTCACACCAACATAGGGCGCGCCCTAGTTGGCGGGCAGGGCCAGGTCCACGGTTCCTCCGGCGGGCTCGGGGAATCGGGTGATCACCTGACGGTAGACCCTCTCGTATCTCTCGGTCATCACCTCGACGTCGAAGTGGCGCGCGACGTGGGCCCGGCAGGCATACGGGTCGATCGTGCCGACCGCCTCGACGGCCTCGGGGAGCTCGTCCGGATGGTGCCGGACGAACCCGGTGACCCCGTCCACGACCACCTCGGGCACGGCCCCCCGGTCGAGTGCGACCACGGGGGTCCCGCATGCCATCGCCTCGATCATGACCATGCCGAACGGCTCCTCCCAGAGGATGGGGAAGACCAGGCATCGGGCCGCCGACAGCAGCTCGCGCTTGCGGGTGGCGTCGGCCTCGCCGACGTATTCGACGCCGGGGCCGAGCCGGGGCCTGATCTGCTCCTCGAAGTAGGCGTGCTCCATCGGCTCGGTGAGCTTCCCGGCGAGCAGGATCCGCCGCCCCGCCGCGCGGGCGACGTCGATGGCCAGGTGCGTGCCCTTCTCCTCGTTGAACCGGCCGAGCCACAGCACCCAGTCTTCCTTGTGCTCCCGGAAGGGGAGGGAGGCGGTCTCGACGGCGTTGTGGACGACCCCGGCCCAGCGCAGGTGCGGGGCGAGCCGTCGCTGGGCCTCGGAGATGCCGACCATCGTCACCATCGTGTCGATCATCCGGTAGTAGTCGCCGAACTCGCCGTCCACCTCTCCGTGGCAGGTGACCACGGTGGGCACGGGCCGCGCACCAGCGGTCAGCGGCCCGGCCAGCGAGTGGTCGTGGACGATGTCGGCGTCGATCCTGGAGACGATGCGGTGCGCCATGGCCGCGTGCAGGACCTCGGGCATCGCCTCGCCGATCCGGTCCGAGGGCGGCGCGTCGTAGGTGGTCAGGAAACGGGCGGGCGTTCCCGGCTTGCCCGCCCCGATCAGGGTGATGTCATGTCCGCGCCGGGACAGTCCCACGACAAGCTCGGCGAGCATCGACTCGATGCCTCCGTAGCCCAGGGGCGGAACGTCGTACCAGGGTGGCGCGATCATCACGATGCGCATCTTCCCGCCGCTTTTACCGCCGCGCCACCCCGACAGATCCGATGTGGAAATCATGTCAACCTCGCCTACGGCCGTCCGGCCTGCCGTGGAATCTCTGGATGAGCCGACCAGGGGTCAGAAGACCCGCCTCAGGGAGGTGGGCGTGGGCGGACGCGGTTCGTTTCGCAGGGTGATCTCCTCGGGCAGTCCGGTGACGGAGATCTCGCCGCCCTTGACCTCGATCGTGACCCGGGAGCCCGCGAAGGGAATCGCGGAGATCCGTATGTCGTCCAACCCGACGGGGTCCAGCCAGACCTGGCCGTAGGGCACCCACGGGTCGAAACGGAGCAGGTTGCGGAGCAGGAGGATGGGGGACGCGGCGGCCCAGGCCTGCGGAGAGCAGGAGGTGGGGTACGGCACCGGCCAGGGGAACTCGTCCCGGTCGAACCCGCAGAACAGCTCGGGAAGCCTCGTGCCGAAGGCCTCGGCCGCGTCCAGCAGGCCGAACGTGATCCGCTGCGCCCCTTCCGCGAAGCCGTAGCGCATCAGACCGGCCGCGACGATGGCGTTGTCATGCGGCCAGACCGAGCCGTTGTGGTAGCTCATCGGGTTGTAGGCGCCCATGTTGGAGGCCAGGGTGCGCACGCCGTAGCCGGTGAACATCTCCGGTGAGAGCAGGTGCTCGGCGACGGAGGCGGCGCGGTCCTCGTCCACGATGCCGGTCCACAGGCAGTGCCCGATGTTGGAGGTGACGCTGTCGATGGGACGCCCCCGGCCGTCGAGGCCGATGGCGTAGTAGCCCCGGTCCGGCAGCCAGAATCGCTCGTTGAACTCCTCCCGGATCCGCCTCGCGCGGGACTTCCACAGCTCTTCCAGGTCGGCGTCGCCGGCCTCGTGGGCGAAGTGGGCGCGCGCGTTGTATGCGGCGTAGACGTAGCCCTGAACCTCGGCCAGCGCGATGGGCGGGCGAGCCAGGGTGCCGTCGGCGAAGTTGACGCCGTCGAAGGAGTCCTTCCAGCCCTGGTTGATCAGGCCGTGGTCGGTCTTGCGGCGGTAGAACAGGAACGGGTCCGCGGATCTGGTGATCCAGTCGAGGGCTCTGTCGGCGTACGGCAGCAGCTCCTCGACCTCCTTGGGATGCAGCCCCCATCGGCGCAGCTCGCCCAGGAGCATCACGAACAGCGGGGTGGCGTCCACCGAGCCGTAGTAGGCGAGACCGCCATGCGGGGAGACGCCGGTCTGCACGCCGAAGCGGAGCTCGTGCAGGATCTTGCCCGGTTCCTCCTCGGTGAGCGGGTCGTCCACCTTGCCCTGCAGGTGGGCCAGGCGGCGCAGGGTGCCGACCGCCAGGGACTGGTCCAGCGGCATCGCCATCCACGAGGTCAGCAGCGAGTCCCGGCCGAACAGGGTCATGAACCACGGTGCGCCCGCGGCGATCGACGGCGGCTCCTCGGGCCTGTCGGGATCGAACAGCCGCAGCGCCCCGAGATCCTCCCGGGAGCAGCGCAGGACCTGGGCCAGGAGGCGGTTGGAGGTGTTGACTGTCGGGCTGTGACGCCGCCAGTCCGCGCGGCGCCGGGCGGGTTCGGCGTGTTCCAGCGAGTGCCGGGTGGAGAACCAGGCCGGCAGTTCCTCCCCCTCCAGGATCGGGTTGACCTGCAGGGTGACGCTCCATTCGCCTCGCGCGGGGACGACGACCCGGAAGATCAGCACACCCGGCATGGAGAACGGCGCGGGCTCGGTCACCACCCTGGCCCCCCGCGACCGGGTGGCGGAGAAGATCAGCAGCCCCGACCTTTCCGGCGTCATCTCCACGTCGGTCACATGGTGGATCCGGCCGGCCTTCACCTCGAACAGGTCGGCGACGTCGGAGGCGATGTGCATGTCGACCACACATCCGGCGGGCTCGTCGGACATGTTGCGCAGGGTCAGGTCCTCTCGGAGGCCGCCCCCGACGTAGCGGTCCCTGACCACCAGCAGGGTGCTCTCCGCCTGCCCCGGCCGCGGCGCGGCACGGCCGATGAACGTCGCGTGGTACGGCTCGCCCGTGAGCACGGTGAGCTGCTCGACCGGCGTGTCGTCCACTCTCAGCTCCCAGCGGGACAACAGCCGGGTGTCGGCGTGGTAGACGCCCTGCGCCCCGCCCTGCAGGATGTCACCGCCCCGCGAGCACACGCAGAAGGAGCTGCCTTCGACCAAAGTCACCGTAGTGTCGCCCAGTGCACCGGGTTGGCCCTCGAATGTCCATCCGCCCACTGTTTTCTCCGGTATGTGTGTTTTGTCGGCTTTGTAGCCCATTCCCACCCAGAGGGGAGAGAACCAAAACACCCGGCACCCAACCGCACGTTTTGCCTGATCAGAACGGTTGCTACGGCTTTCTCACGGCTTCCTCGCGTCAAACGTCAAGAGGACACCGCTCACTCAGCCCACTCAGCTCGCTCGGCGCACTTCACCCGCTCGGCTCGCTCAGCTCAGCTCGCTCGGCTCACTCGGCGAAGAACAGCACCGATCCCTCCACCGTGACGCCCACCCGGTCACCCGGGCGATGATGCACGTCGCCGCGGGTGCGGGCCCGGATGACGATCCCCGACTCCAGCACCACCGTGATCGCCGCGTCATGGCCGAAGAACTCCACCCGCTCGACCAGCCCGCCGATCCCCTCCCCCGGCTCCCGGAGCACGAACTGCTCGGGCCGGAGCGCGACCTTGCCCTTCCCCGCGACGCCGTTCGCCCGCTGGGGCAGGTCACCGAACACGCAGGAGGCGACACCGTGATCCGACGTGGCCGCGAGCACCACCGCCTCGCCCACGAACGTGGCCACGCCCAGGTCGCACGGGGCCGCGTAGACCGACGCGGGCGTGCCTTCCTGGACGATCCGGCCCTCGCGCATCACCGCCACGGTGTCGGCCATGGAGAGCGCCTCCTCCTGGTCGTGCGTGACCATCACCGCGGTCGCCCCGGCCCGTTTCAGGGCCGCCCGCACCTCGTCGCGGACGCTCACGCGCAGCGACCGGTCCAGGGCGTTGAACGGCTCATCCAGCAGGACCACGCCCGGGTGCGGGGCGAGCGCGCGCGCGAGGGCCACCCGCTGCTGCTGCCCGCCGGAGATCTGGTGCGGCATTCGGTCACCGAACCCGGCCAGCCCGACCAGTTCCAGGCACTCCTCGATGCGTGCGGCGGATCCGCGGGGCAGTCCGAAGCCGACGTTGCGGGCCACCGACAGATGCGGGAAGAGCGCCGCCTCCTGCGGCACGATCCCGACCTTGCGCCGTTCCGGCGGCAGCTTGGACACCTCGCGCTCGCCGATCGTCACCGTCCCCGAGTCGAGGCTCTCGAAGCCCGCGACGATCCGCAGCAGCGTGGTCTTGCCGCAGCCGGACGGGCCGAGCACCGCGGCGAGCTCTCCCTCCTCCACGGTCAGCGACGCGCCGCGCAGCACCTGCGTGCCGCCGAAGGCCTTGGTCACGTCCGTGACGGTCAGTCTCATGACGTCTCCTTGAGGGATCGGCGGCCCAGGAGGAATCCGGGGACGGCCGCCAGAAGCATGAGCAGGGCGGCGTACGGCGCGGCGGCCGCGTAGGCGCCCGAGCCGGTCTCCGTCCACAGCTGGGTGGCGAGGGTCTCCATGCCGGTGGGCCGGAGCAGCAGGGTCGCCGGAAGTTCCTTCATCGCGGTCAGGAACACCAGCGCGGCCCCCGCGAACACGCCGGGCAGCGCCAGGGGAAGGGTGACGGAGCGGATGGTCTGCAACGAGGTACGGCCCAGCGAGCGGGCGACCTCCTCCAGCACCGGCGGCGACTGGAGCACCGAGGCCCGCACGGCTCCGACCGCGGCGGGCATGAACAGCACCGCGTAGGCGAGCACCAGCAGCGGAGAACGCTGGTAGATCGCCGGAACATAGCGCACGGCGAAGAACACGAACGACAGCGCCATGACGATGCCGGGCAACGAGTGCCCCACATAGGTGGACTGCTCCAGGAAGGTCGCCGTACGACCGCGATAGCGCGCCGCGATGATCCCCACCGGGACGGCCAGCGCCGTGGTGAGCAGCGCGCCCGCCGCCGCGACGGTCAGCGTGGCGCCCACGGCCCCGGACAGCTCCCCCAGATCCAGCCGGGCCGAGGAGCCTTCGAGCAGCCAGTAGCAGATGCTGGCCAGGGGGAAGCCGACCGCCAGCCCCGCGAGCGCGGTGGACCAGGCCAGCGCGAGCGCCTTGGTTCCGGCGCGCAGCCGGATGACCGAGGGCCTGCGTGCCAGGCTGCCCCGCATGGCGTAGGCGGCCCGGCCCCTGGTCCGGAACTCGGCCACCACGATCACGAGTGTGATCAGCACCAGCAGCAGGCCGAGCACCGCCGCCGGAGTGCGGTTGAAGCCCGCCCGGTAGGACGTGTAGATCTGCGTGGTGAACACGTCGAAACGCATGATCGCCACCGCGCCGAACTCGCCGAGCACGTACATCGTGACCAGGAGCGCCCCGGCCGCGGCCGCGGGCCTCAGCTGACGGAGCACGACGCCCGCACGGCCCCGCCCCAGCGAGAGCGCGACCTCCTCGGTGGCCGGGTCCATCTTGCTGAGCGCGGCGGCCACCGGAAGGTAGACGTAGGGGTAGCTGCACAGCGTGAGCACCAGCACCGACCCGGTGAACCCTTCCAGGTCGAGCGCGGCCACCCACGTGTAGGCGGCGACGTAGGACGGCACGGCGAGCGGCAGCGCGGCCAGGATGCCGAAGACGCGGCGGCCCGGCAGGTCACTCCGGACCACGAGCCAGGCCAGCGAGATCCCGATGGCCACGCACAGGGCGGTCACCACGGCCGCCAGGCCCAGGCTGCGTACGGCCAGTTCCAGCGTCCTGGACCGCAGCAGCGTCCCGGCCACGCCGCCGAGACCGCCCTCGGCCGAGCGCACCACCAGGTAACCCACCGGCAGCAGCGCCAGCGCCGCCGTCACACCGGCGGGTACCAGCAGCCCTGCGGGGGTCCGGCGAAGTGACATCTAGAGCAGACCCTCGTTTTGCAGCAGGGCGATGGTCTGCTCCAGCGAGTCGAGCTTGGACAGGTCCACCTCGGGGCCCTTGAGCGAGTCGAACGGGGGCAGCCCCGGAGCGGTCGGCACGCCGGAGATGAGCGGATATTCCTTGGTCGTGTCGGCGAAGTACTTCTGCGCGTCGGTGCCGAGGAGGTAGTCCATCGCCTTCTTGGCGGCCTCGGCGTGCTTGGTCCCCTTCAGCGTGCCCACGCCCGCCACGTTCACCAGCGCCCCAGGGTCACCGCCGGGCAGGTAGGCGAGCCTGGACGGCACTCCTCCGGCGCCCCTCTCGGCCACCTTCTCGTACCAGTAGTAGTGGTTGATCAGGCCGAGCTGGAGCTTGCCGTCGTCGACGGCGTTGAGGATCTCGACGTTGTTCGGATAGGCCTTGGTGTCGTTGGCCTTCATCCCCTCGATCCACTGCTTGGCCTTGTCCTCACCGGCGACCACGCGCAGGGTGGTGATGAACGCCTGGAAGGAGGCGTTGGTCGGGGCCCAACCCATTTTGTCCTTCCACTTGGGGTCGGTCAGCTCGAAGACGCTCTTGGGCGGGACGGCGACCGTGCGGGGGTCGTAGACGATCACCCGGGACCGGCCGGAGACACCCACCCACGTCCCTTCCGAGCTGCGGTATTTGGCCGGGACCCGGTTCAGGAGGTCCTGGGACACGGGGGCGAGCATCTTGTGCTTGCTCAGCGCCCCGAGCGCCCCGGCGTCCTGGGAGAAGAACACGTCCGCCCGGGTGTCCGCGCCCTCTTCGAGGATCTGGGCGGCCAGCTCCGCGCTGTCGCCATAGCGGACCTGGACGTCCAGCCCGGTGGCGGTCTTCAGCTTGTCGATCAGCGGACCGACGAGGTTCTTGTTTCGTCCCGAGTAGATCACCAGGGAGTCGTCGTCGAAGCTCTCGCCGCTCCCTCCGCCGCCACAGGCGGACGCGAGCAGCGCCAGCGGAACGAGAGCGGCGGCGACCAGCCTGCGCAGCGACATGGCGTTCTTCCTTACTAGCGTTACGGCTTTACGTGTTCGGTGCGGTCATTCGGAGGAGCTGGAGGAGCTCGACGAGCTGGAGGAGCCGGAACCGTCGTCCTCGTTCTCACCGCCGCAGGCGGTCAGACCGAACGTCAGCGCTCCGGTCAGGGCGAGCGTCGTCGCCGCCGCTCGGATCGGGGTCCGCTTCATGTGTGTTTCCTTTCATGAGGTACGGCGTGCCGCAGAAGATCAACAAGATCGACACGAACACCCAGGTCAGGTGGAGCGGCCAGAAGCCGCTCCAGCCGAGCCGGTAGTCGGGGAGAACGGCTCCCAGCACCCGGTAGACCGGCGAGCCGACCTGCTCGAAACCGCTCACCCAGGTGACTTTCCGGGCATAGCCGTCGGCCAGCAGCCACGCGTAGTTGACCACCCCGGCCACGCCGAGTCCGAGCCCGGCCCAGCGGAGCAGGCCGGGGCTCCTGGCCAGCAGGACCAGGATGAGCAGCAGGGCAAGCGGCAGCACCACGACGGTCTGACGGCCCGGCCACCAGTAGCCGTGCATGGTCAGCGCGACGAAGGTCGCGGTGAGCCAGCCGGCGGCCAGCGGGAGCAGCAGCACCGCCCCGTGCGAGCGCAGGCGCCAGAGTGCGAAGCCCACGGCGGGCAGGAGCAGCAACCACGCCGGCTGCCAGGCCGCCAGGCCGTACCCCCGGTCGACCATCAGCCCGACCAGGCGCACCGCCCGGCCCGCGTAGTTGGGGTTGAAGCCCATCACGCCGAACTCGCCGGACCCCTGGAAGTGGTCGCCGCTGGCGTAGACGGTCCAGCCGCCCCAGACGAGGCGGTGAACGCCCAGGTAGACGACGCCCATGACGGAGAGCCCGGCGGCGAGGCCCAGGAGCGGGCGGCGGGCGGCCCGTAGCCGCCACAGACCGAGGAGCGCGAGCGCGGCGGCCACCGGCGCGTATTTGACCGACAACCACGGCAGCACCATGATCAGCAGGCCGAACACCACGACGTCACGCCCGGTCCGCGAGACCGTTCCGGCGGTGAAGGCGGGACCGGTCAGGACGGCCACGGCCGCGAGCGCGGTCAGCGCGGCGGGAAGCTCCGGGTAGACCTGCTGCCCGTAGACCGCGAAGGGAGCCGTGGCCGAGGCGAGGATCACCCCTGCCGTGGCGAGCCGCGCGGGGACCGCGAACCGGCGCACCGCCGTCCACAGGGTCAGCGCGGCCAGCGCCCCGGCCATGAGCGCCATGACGACCTTGGCCGCGACCCAGCCTCCGAGGCCCATCGGGACGGCCAGCAGGATCGGCAGCAGCGGGTCGTGCGGGCTGATCTGCGTGCCGTCGGCGAGCACCTCGGTCTGCACCGGTAGTGCTTCCGTCCCCGCCCACGGCATCCAGCGGCCGGCGTCCAGCTCGTCGGTGATGTCGAGGTCGAAGTCATCGAAGATGGACAGCGCGGTCAGCAGGTACTGCGGCTCGTCCACCGCGACCTGCGCACCGAACCGCGCCCGGACCCCGATGCCGAGGAGGGCGGCCACCGTCCCGATGACGGCCACCAGGGTCATCGTCACCGGTGTCACGCCGGACCGCGCGGGCCGTACGGACCACGCAGACCACGCAGATCGCACGGACCACGCAGACCGTACGGACCGCGCGCTCGTCGGCCGCGTGTCCGCCGGCCGCGTGCTCGCCGGGCCGGTATGTGAGCTGACCGGGGCAGCGGCTCCGGCGGGCGATTTGTCCGTCATGGCACCCCCACCAGGGGATGAGCGGCGGCGGCCTGGCGGCGGACGACATCGCGGAGGTCGGTCCGGGGGGACCAGCCGATCAGTGAGCGGAGACGGCGGGTGTCGGCGAGGGAGGCGCCGGGTTCGATGTCGGGAGCCGGTTCGAGGGTGAAGGCGACCTCGGTGTCGAGGACCTCGGCGACGGCGGCGGCGAGGTCGCGCAGGGTCTGGCCGCGGCCGGTGCCGACGTTGACGACCCCCTGGGCGCCGCGGACCGCGAGGTCGATCATCGCCTGGGCGGCCTGGCGGACGTCGGTGATGTCACGGGTGCGATCCAGCGAGCCGAGCACCCGCAGCGGGCGTCCCTCGCGGGCGGCTGCCAGCCAGAGCGACAGGGCCATGTCGGGCCGCTGGCCCTCGCCCGCCACGGTGAACGGCCGGATCACGGTGGTCATGCCGCCGTCCTGGAGCCGCTCGGCGCACAGCTGCTCCAGCAGCACCTTGCTCTCGGCGTAGCCGCCGACGGGCCGCGGCGCGTCGGCCTCGTGGCTCGGCCGCCCATCGCGCGCCCCGCCGTACACCGAGCTGGAGGAGGCGACGAGCAGCGGCACGTGCCGCGGGACGGTGGCCAGCACCCGTGCCCCGGCCAGGACGTTGTCGCGCCTGCGGCGCCAGACGATGCCGGGGCTGTGATCGCGCACGCCGGGACATCCGGCGAGGTGGTAGACGGCGTCGGCGTCCTCGAGGGCGGCCCGCACGAGCTCGTCGTCGTCGAGGAGGTCGGCGGTCAGAACGGTGAGACCCGGCCTCGGAGGTTGGGGCACGCGGTCGATGCCGATGACTTTTTCGCCCGAATCGACGAGCATCCGGGTCAGCATCCGACCGATGAATCCGGCAGCTCCGGTCACGATGGACGACACGCCTACCCTTTCTTCGCTCTCAGTAAAGGTAGCCTAACCTCACTTAGCTAAAGCACAAAGCTCCCCGTGAGGACCCAGATGCCCGCTTCCTCCATCGCGAAGACGGCCCGCCGAGGCCTGGGGTTGCTGGTCCTGGTCGTCGCCGTCGTCTATCTCACACGTGTCGTCTCGGGCCCCGACCTGGCGGCCGCGCTCGGCGCCCTGCTGCGCGATCCGGCGGGGGTGCTGTTCGCCCTCCTGCTGTACGGCTGCGCGTTCGGCCTGCGCGCCTGGTCCTGGCGCCGGGTGCTGCCGGAGCTGTCCTTCCGCCACTCCTGGGCGGCGCTGCACGTGTCCCTGCTCGGCAACCACGTCCTGCCGTTCCGCCTGGGCGAGGCGCTTCGGGTGACCACGGTCCTGCGCAGGACCGGCCTGCCCGCGTCCCCCGTGGTGGCCTCCACCGTGGCCCTCCGCTCGGCCGACCTGGTCGCCGTGGCCCTGCTCGCCCTGGCCGCCGCCCCCGGCCTGGTCGGGACGCTCGTCGGTGCCTGGATCTGGCCGGTGGTCGGCCTTCTCGCCACGGCCATGCTCGCGGGGATGGTCTGGCTGTCCCGGTCCGCCTCCCGCACTCCCCCGCCCGGCACGGCTGGGAACCGCTCGCGTGGCCGTGCCCTGACCGCCCTCGCCGTGGTTTTCCCGATCGCGGTCGTGGCGTGGATGCTGGAATCGGCGGTGGTCTACGAGGTGGCACGGCTGGCCGGGGTGGCGTTGTCTCCCGCCGAGGCGGTGGCCGTGACGGCCGTGACGATCGCCGCCCAGACCGTGGCCGTGACCCCCGGCGGGTTCGGTTCCTACGAGGCGGCGGCCACGGCCGCGCTGGCCGCCCTCGGTGTTCCCCCAGGGCCCGCGTTCGCGGTCGCCCTGCTCGCCCACGCGCTGAAAACCGCCTATTCCCTCGTCGTCGGAGGCGCCGCGCTCATGACCCCCACCAGGCTCAGACTGCCCCGGACACTCCCCGCCCGGCCGGAACTCCTCCAGGTTTCCCCGGACGCGCCGGTCGTCGCGTTCGTCCCGGTCTTCAACGAGGAGGAGACGGTCGCGGAGGTCGTCGAACGCCTTCCGGCCACGGTCGCCGGGCGCCCGCTGGTCACGATCGTGGTGGACGACGGCTCCACGGACGCCTCCGCCTCACGCGCTCGGCAGGCCGGAGCGACGGTCGTGTCCCAGCCGGGCAACCTCGGGCTGGGGGCGGCCGTGCGGCGGGGACTCGCGGAGGCGGTACGGCTAGGCCCGGCGGCGGTCGTCTACCTGGACGCCGACCTGGAGTACTTCCCCGAGGACATCGAGCAGGTCGCGGGGCCGATCCTGTCCGGCGCGGCCGACTACGTGGTGGGCTCCAGGTTCGCCGGGAACATCGAGCGGATGCTGCCCCACCGGCGCTTCGGCAATCAGGTGCTCACCGCCTGGGTCCGCTGGATGACCAGGCACGACGTCACCGACGGGCAGAGCGGCTACCGCGCCTTCTCCCTCTCGGCGGCCCGCGCGGCCGAGGTGATCCACGACTACAACTACGCCCAGGTTCTCACCCTGGACCTGCTCGCCAAGGGCTACCTCTACCGGGAGGTCCCGATCCGCTATGCCTTCCGCTCCACCGGCGAGTCCTTCGTCAAGCTCGGCCGCTATCTCCGCAAGGTCATCCCCGCCGTCCACCGCGAACTCAACTCACCCTGACCCCTCACCGGTGGTGATGGTGAGCCCCGCCGGGCCTGGTCGCCCGCCGCAAAGCATGATCCAAATCAGGCAAAGGTTGACATATAGCTAGGTAAGCCTAACCTAATTCCCGTGACCGAGAAGATCTCGCTCCGTGGAGCCGACCTGCGTATCAGCTACCACGGCACCACGGCCGTCGAGAACGGCCACATCGCCGTCCGCCCGGGAACCGTGACGGCTCTGGTGGGCCCGAACGGCAGCGGCAAGTCCACCCTGTTGCGGGCGTTGGCCCGGCTCCACAAGCCGGACGCGGGCACGATCACACTGGCCGACGGCATGTCCGCGACGAACCTGTCGGCCCGCGACTTCGCGCGGCGGGTCACGCTGCTGTCGCAGAGCCGTCCCACACCGTCCGGCGTTCGGGTCTGTGACGTGGTCGGCTACGGCAGGCACCCGCACCGGGGCCGGTGGCGCGCGGGCGACCCCGACGGGGAGGCCGCCGTCACCAGGGCGATGGAGCTCACCGGTGTCACCGCGATGGCCGACCGCCCGGCGGACGAGCTGTCGGGCGGCGAACTGCAGCGCGTGTGGCTGGCCACCTGCCTGGCACAGGACACCGGCGTCCTGCTGCTGGATGAGCCCACCACCTTCCTCGATCTGCGATACCAGATCGAGCTGCTGGAGCTGGTGCGCGACCTGGCCGAGGAGCACGGTGTGGCCATCGGGGTCGTCCTGCACGACCTGAACCAGGCCGCCGAGCTGGCCGACCACATCGTCCTGCTGCATCGGGGCCGCGTCCGCGCGGACGGACCGCCCGCCGAGGTCCTCACTGAGCGGCTGCTCACCGAGGTGTACGGCATCCGCATCGAGGTCACGCAAGACCCAAGGACGGGGACGGTAACCACCCGGCCGGTCGGCCGGCACATCAGAAGCGTCCCCGCCACAACCTGACAGGAACACCATGATCACCCTGCGCAACGCCCTCGTGGCCGTCGCCGCCGTCGCCATGCTCGCCGCCTGCGGCACCACCGAGGCCGCCGCCCCGGAACCGGCCGCTTCCGCCGGTGCGGCTTCCGCCACCCCCATCACCGTGACCGACAGCCGTGGCAAGCAGGTCACCCTCGACCGTCCGGCCACCAAGGTGGTCGCCTTGGAGTGGGGTGAGGCCGAGATGATGGTCGGCCTGGGCGTCATGCCGGTCGGCCTGGCCGACGTCAAGGGGTACGGCACCTGGGTGACTGCGGCCAAGCTTGCCCCCTCGGTCAAGGACGTCGGCACCCGCCAGGAGCCGAGCGTCGACTCCATTGCCGCCCTCCAGCCCGACCTGGTCATCATGGAGGCCGAGCGCGACTCCACGCTGGTGCCGCAGCTGGAGAAGTTCGTCCCCGTCGTCGTCACCAAGGCCAGCGACGCGAGCGACAACCTGGGCCGCATGCGCGCCGACCTCAAGATGATCGCCACCGCGCTGGGCAAGACCGCCGAAGCCGACAAGCTGCTGGCCGACCTGGACTCCACGCTGGCTGATGGCAAGGCCAAGCTCGCCGACGCGGGCATCGCCGGCAGGCCGTTCGCCATGGCCGACGGCTGGAAGGACGGCAGCAAGATCTCCATCCGCATGTTCGGCAAGGGCGCGCTGGTCTCCGACATCGCCACCCAGCTCGGCCTGACCAACGCCTGGACCGGCAAGGTCGATCCGCAGTGGGGCCTGGGCAGCACCGACGTCGAGGGCCTGACGCCGCTGAAGAACCCCGACACCCGCTTCTTCTACAACGCCTCCGACGGTGAGGACGTCTTCGCCGACGGCCTGGCCTCCAACGCCATCTGGAAGAAGCTGCCCTTCGTCGAGAAAGGCCAGGTCACCAAGCTGCCCGACGGCATCTGGACCTTCGGCGGGCCGCTGTCCTGCAAGCAGTACGCCGAGGCCATCGTGAAGGCCTACACCGCTTGAGCGCCCAGGTCCAAACCCCGGCGGTCCCCGTCACGCCGATGCGGCGGCTGGGAACCGCCGGGGTCGTCCTTCTGACGCTGGTCGTGGTCGTCGTGGTCGCCGCGGTCCACGTGACGCAGGGTACGTCGTCGATCGGCGCCCTCGACCTGCTCCGTCTGGCGTTCGACGGCGGGGACGGCGAGACCGCCCGGGTCCTGCTGGCCTCTCGACTGCCCCGGCTGCTGGCCGGGATCACCGTCGGCCTCGCCCTGGGCGTGGCGGGAACCCTGCTGCAGTCGATCTCGCGCAATCCGATGGCGTCGCCCGACACGCTGGCGGTCAGTTCCGGCGCCCACCTCGCGGTCGCCGCGGCGGCGGCGTTCGGCCTGACGCTGCCGCTCCTCCTGTCGGGTCTGCTGGCCCTGCTCGGCGGCCTCGCGGCCGCTGCTCTTGTGCTGGCCATGGCCGCCGGCGGCCGGATCGGCACCACCAGGCTGATCCTGGCGGGCTCGGTCACCGCGCTGGCGCTCGACTCCCTCACCAACCTGCTGATGATCCTCTTCGAGGAGGAGACCACCGGGCTGTTCGCCTGGGGCAGCGGCTCGCTCGTGCAGAGCGACCTGAACGCCGTCGCGCAGGTGGGCCCGCTGATCCTGCTGGCGCTGGCCGTCGCGATGCTGGCCGGGCCCAGGCTTGACATCCTCGGTCTGGGCGACGACACCGCCACCGTGCTCGGTCTCAACGTCAGGCGGCTGCGGCTGTGGCTCACGCTACTCTCGGTCGTGCTGGCCGCCGCCGCGGTGACCATCGCGGGCCCCGTCGGGTTCGTCGGCCTGTGCGCGCCGGTGATCGTCAGGCTGCTCCCGGCCTCGATCCTGGGGGTGCACCGCCACCGCACGATGTTGCCGCTGGCGGGCCTCGTCGGCGTGCTCATCGTGCTCGGCTCCGACATCGCGCTGCGCGCTCTCCTGGGCGGGCAGGCAGGCGTGGACGTGCCACCCGGCGTGGTGACCACGTTGCTCGGCGCCACGGTGATGGTGTGGCTGGCGCGCCGCTACCGGGATGCCGGGCCAACCCGCCAGCCGCCGATCGTGCGCATCCGCGCCGCCCGCTCCCGCGCCGCCTTCCTGATCGTCGTGACGGCCTGCGCGCTCCTGCTCGCTGGCGCGATCTTCCTCGGCATGCTCGGCGGCGACACGTGGGTCCTGGGTGGCGACCTGGCCAACTGGTTAAACGGGCGGACCGGGCGCGGCCTCACCTATGTGCTCGACCAGCGCTACCCCCGCGTACTCGCCGCCGTGCTCGCCGGCGCCGCGCTGGCCGTCGCGGGCATTGCCGTCCAGGCCGTGTGCCGCAACCCGCTCGCCGAGCCTGGCGTGCTGGGCGTCACCTCGGGCGCGGGCGTGGGCGCGATCTCGCTGCTCGCCTTCGTGCCGCTCGCCGGGATCTGGTCGATGTCCGCCGTGGCCACGGCCGGGGCGCTGGCCGCCTTCGCCATGGTCTACCTGCTTGCCTGGCGCGGTGGGCTGAGCTCGGACCGGCTGGTGCTGGTCGGCGTCGGAGTCCAGGCCGCGTGCACCGCCATCACCGTTATGATCATTGTGAAGGCCGACCCGTGGAACACCGCCATGGCCCTGACCTGGCTGTCCGGCTCCACCTACGGCCGCCTCCCCGTCCAGCTCATCCCGGTCGCGCTGGCGCTGCTCCTGGTGACCCCGCTGATCGCCTGGCTCCGCCGCGATCTGGATCTGCTCGCTCTGGACGAGGACAGTCCCCGCATCCTCGGCATCTCCCTGGAGCCCGTACGGCTGGCCGCGCTGGGCGGATCGGTCCTGCTGGCCGCCACCGCGGTCTCAGCCGTGGGCGTCGTCGGCTTCGTCGGCCTGATCGCCCCGCACGCCGCCCGCGCCCTGGTCGGCGCCCAGCACGCCCGCGCCCTCCCAGTGGCCGCGCTCCTCGGCGCCCTCCTGGTCAGCCTGGCCGACACGCTCGGACGCACGGTCATCGCCCCGGCCCAGGTTCCTGTCGGGCTCGTCACCGCCCTGCTCGGCACGCCGTACTTCGTCTGGCTGCTGTGGCGCTCCCGTGGACAGGCGCACCACTGAGCAGCCGTCCAGGAGATCAGCAGCCGAACGTGGTGGACACCATGGCGATGGAACTGGCCATGGTGCCCACCACCCGCGAGTCCTTCGTCAAGCTCGGCCGCTATCTCCGCAAGGTCATCCCCGCCGTCCACCGCGAACTCAACTCACCCTGACCGCTCACCGGCCGGGCGAGGAACGCGGTGCTAACCGGCGGCGATCACCTCGATTTCCACCAGCCATTCACTGACGAGCGTCTGCACGACGATCCCGGTGGTGGGAACGGCGCGACCGCCCAATGCCTTCACCCGGGCCGCCGCATTCGCTTCGGCATAGGAGGCATCGCGCAGGTAGCTGGTGAGCCGGACGATGTTGTCCACGGTCATGCCGGCCGATGCCAGAATCACACGCAGGTTGGCCCAAATGAGGTCAAGCTGGTCGTCGAGCGTGGCCCCGGCCGCACCTGTCGGGTCCAGCCCCATCGTTCCGGAGACGAACAGCAGCCGCTGCGCGTCGCGAACCTCCATCGCGTGCACGTAGTCACTGGTACTGGCGTATACCCCGTCCGCCGGGTCGTGCGTGATGATCTCCATCTGCGGGTTCGTAGTCATGGGGAGATCCTGCCAGCGCTTGATCCTGTGCAACAAACGGCGATCTCCCAGCCGCGCTTCCACCGGCTGTGCCGAGACGGCGCTCCGGGCGAGCACGCATGCCGCCCGGGCGACATGTCCACAGCTCATCGGCAGACCGACATAATTCGGTTGGCTGTCGCCGGTCGGTCGCGGATACTGCCGGAATGCTCTCCGACACCGAAGCCGCCGCGCTTTATGACGCGATAAACCCGTGGGACCCCACCCGCTACCCCGAGGTCGTTTTCTGCACCGAACTCGTGATGGCGGCCGGCGCCGTACTGGATCTCGGCTGCGGCACCGGGAGCATGCTGCACCACGCCCGCGATCTCGGCCACACCGGCCGCCTCGTCGGGATCGACCCCGACCAGGGCATGCTGGGTCAGGCCAGGCGCCGCACCGACATCGAATGGGTCTCCGGCGTCGCCGCCGACGCCGCCTGGGACAGGGAGTTCGACCTGGCCACAATGACCAGCAACGCCTTCCAGTGCCTGGTCACCGACGACGAACTGCGCGCCTCCCTGACCGCGATCCGCGCCTCGCTCCGCGACGGCGGCCGGTTCGTCTTCGGCACCCGCCACCCGCAGGCTCGCGCCTGGGAAAGCTGGAACCCGTCGAACGCCTTCGACATCGAAGACACCACCGGGCGCAAGCTACGCATGTGGCACGAGGTCGAGTCTGTCGTCGGCGACGTCGTCACGTTCACCGAGACCACCACCGAGCGCGACGGCACGGTCCTCCGTGTCGACCGGACGAGCCTGCGTTTCCTCGGCGTCCCGGCACTGGCCACGTTCCTGACCGAGGCCGGGTTCGCCATCGAGGACCAGTACGGCGACTGGCACCGTGGCCCCGTCACCGAAACCAGCCGCGAGATCATCACCATCGCCCGCCGCCCCTGACCCCAAACCCAACGCCAGCCGCCGCGCCGCCTTCGCGCCAGGGTCCGCATCGTCAAAGCTCGCCGGCGACGAGTTCCGCGGCTCTGCGTGGGTCCCCGCCCGCACGGTCACGCAGCGGCTCGACCGACCAGTGACGGGTGTTCCCGCACAGAGACAGGACGAGACCGGGTTCACATATTTCACCGCACACACCGAAGTCGAGCTCGGGCATGCGGGCGTGCAGAGCCTCGGCCAGGTCGGCGGCGAAGGCGTCGCGAGCAGCGCGCGCCTCGGGATCGCACTCACGCAGCGCCTCGGCGACGGCCTCGTCCTCCTCGTACTCCTCCAGGTACGGCACCAGCGCCGGATCCCCGAGGCAGGCGATCGCCGTCAGCGTGTGGCCGCTGAACCCGCCGATGTCCAAGAGCCGTGCGGCGTGCGGCACGATTCGGCGATCCCTGCGCCGCGCCAGGCCCGCGATCGCCTCCTCCCGCACCTCGCTGAACTCATCGTCGACTCGCGCCCACAAGGCCTCCCGGATCGCCATGCTGTCGGCCTGGCACTGGGTTCCCAAGGCGAACGTCGCCCAGTTGCGTACGTCGTCTTCGGGATCGGCACTCAACCGGATGAGCACCTCCACCACCGCGTCGCTTGCGTCGCGACTCATCGGCAGCGACGACGCCACGTAATCGCGGACATCCTCATCGGGATGGTCGGCAAGGCGCAGCAGCTCGGGGATGGCCCGCTCATCTCCCGTGCAACCCAGCGTCCGCGCGATCGAGGCGTGGACCGCGTGATCGGTCTCCGATGTGAGCAATTCCAGGACCGCGAACAGCACCGGCTCCCGCAGCGACTCGTCGATCTGCGCCAGGCTGCCCAGTAGGTCGCAGCCAATCTTGCGCTCGGCGCGATCGGGCGAGCTCAACATTGAAAAGCCCAGCTCGGAAGCGGTCTCCGGGTCCTCCGTAGCCTTTGTCACCAGTTCCCACGCCTGGTCGTGATCACCTGGACAAGTGGCGTTCCTAGTCAGCTCGACCGCTTCGGCGATCAGTTCCATGAGACGAATAGTCGCGCACCGCACACCTCTCAGCCATTTGTTTTCCTTTAGATGAGTAAGTCCTAAGGAGTTCGGGGACAAGGGGGACGCGACCGCCGAGTTGGACCGCTCCCTGGAGGAACGAGGCGTGCGGCTGCTGCGGCCGTCTTACCGCTATGTTGCCGTGAGCGGGTTGACCCATTCGAGCTTTGGAAAGCGAGCGAAATCGGAGTCGACCGAACAGACCCCTACCCCATGCTCGATCGCGAGCGCGGCGAGGTGAGCATCCGTGACCATGTTTCCGCGCAGGTCACCTTCGATGAGAAGGCCGCGCAGCACCTCGGCGTGCCGGGCTGTCGGCGCAGGTATCCACGCGGACTCCGCAGCCAACCACTCCTCGACGAAGCTCCAGGCCTCATCTACAGCCAGTGGATCGGCCGATGCTCGTGGATGAGTTGAGATCCTGACGAACGCACACAAAGAATTCCACGGCAAGCCAACACGCACCGGACCGTTGAGAGCTTTCTCCAGCCACGTCTTCGAGGCACCGTGAAACGGGCTTCCCGTGTCAACCGCATAGAGCAGGACGTTCGCATCCACGATCATCAGTCATGCTCCAGGTGATCGAGTAGGTCGAGAGCCTCCGCCACATTCGACACATCCACCCGAAGCCCCATCGCCCGGGTCCGTTGCCGAAAGAGATGACGCTCCGGGCGGGCACGCATGCCTGCCCGGGCGAGCTCGTTGAGCGCTTCACTGAGGCCGATGCGCCTTTCATGCCTCAGCCGCTCGATTGCGGCCATTACATCCTCGTCAAGACGCACAGTTGTCCTCATCTCTCCAGCGTGACATTAGTGATGCACGCCATCAAGCATCAAGATGCGCTCGACTCTACATCGCTCCCACATCGGAAAATTACTTTCCGTTATATTTTGAATACCAGAAGCGACGGAGTCGTCGATGGATCTAGTCTTCGACGACGTGGCCGGCGAATCGTTCGCGGGCGGCGCGCCAGGCGGAGGCGTCCCAGCCTTCCCCGGTGAGGGAGTCGACGGCGTCGTAGCCCATGACCATGGCGTGGTGGGTGTTGTCGTGGGCGAACAGGCCGAGGCGGCCGAAGGTGGTCACGTTCGGGATCGTCGCGGCCCAGGCGTCCAGGCCGCTCAGGTGCCGGGCGTAGCCGGTCTCGTAGACCGGGTAGACGTGCGGCACCCGCCGTACGGACAGGTCGGCCAGGTTGACCGGGGGCAGGCCGCATCGGGAGAGGGTCTCGTGGACGATTCCCGAGAAGTCGTCGGTGGTCCAGATCTCGTCACCCACCGCGCAGGGGATCTCCAGGCAGAGCACCGTACGGTCACCGGGGTCGTCGGCGCTGGTCCGGTAGTTGGCGGGCTCGGAGATCCGCGTCACCGGGGTTTCGGGCCCCGGAAGGTAGTGCGCGTCGAACGGCGTCCACCGGCCGCCCTCGTGGACCGCGTAGACCAGCACCATCGCCCGGAACCGCAACCTTCCGGCCGCCTCGGCGACCTCCGGCGCGGGGCCGGGCTCCACCAGTCGCGCCAGGGCGGGCATCGGGATCGTGGAGAACACCCGCCCGGCGGTCAACCGGTCCCCCGGCGCGGAGGGCGCCTCACCGGTCGGCCGAACCCCCGGCACGGAACCCGTCGCGTCGGGCCCAGCGGCTCCGGCGGCGGCCGGTCCTCCTGACGTGTGCAGTTCCACGGCTCCGGCGCCGGGCTCGATCCGCGTGCAGGCCGTACCGAGGCGGATGTCCGCCCCGGCGGCCGTGGCGGCGTCGGCGAGCGCGTCGACGATCTGGCCGAAGCCCCGGCGGGGGTAGTAGAAGATCTTCCCCTGGCCGTTGGACTGTCCCCGGAGGACGCGGCGCGCGATCTTCCACGGGCTGTCGGCGGTGACCCGCTTGCGCGCCTGGTCACCGTCGATCTCCTCCCCCGGCAACCCCCACAGCTTGACCGCGAACGGCGCGTAGAGCGCGTCGTAGAGGGCGGGGCCCAGGCTCGCCCGGAGCGTCCCGGCGTAGGTGTCCTTTCGGCCCGCACCCCGCAGGGGGGCCGTCAGCGCGTCACGGGCCACCCCTGCCAGCAGTGCCGGAGGCAATCGTTTGGCCAGTTCTCCGGGTTTCAGCGGGAAGCCCACGAACCGGTCTGCGATCCTCAGTCGTCCGTTGCGAGGCCGCTCCTGGAGATCGTCACCTAGGAGGCCGCGCAGGTCGGCCAGGAGATGGGGTGGGGTGGCGGGATGCAACCGGTGACTGCCGTGGTCCACACGGATCCCGGCCACCTCGAAACTCGCGGAGAGCCCGCCCACGTGGTCGGCGCGCTCCAGCACCGTCACCGACAGCCCGCGCAGGGCCGCCCTCCAGGCGGCGGCCAGCCCGGACGGCCCGGCACCCATCACGACGAGATCCGCACTCTTCCCCATAACGGGTTCAACCTTATCGACCCGACACGATGAAGAAACTCTTCGCTGACTGCAACAAAAATGAAGAAACTTATTGACATCGCGATCTTAACTTCGCAGGCTGACCGCATCGGAGATCCCCCAGCCGAGGAGCACCCCCATGCGACGATCCACGCCACTCCGGCTGTCGGCCGCCGCCGTCATGGCCGTCGGCGGTCTCGCCCTCGTACAACCGCCATCGGCCGCCCAGACGACCCTCCACCGATCGGCGTCCGCCCAGACGGCCCCCGGCGACCGGCAGGCCGCCTTCGCCGAGGCGGCCAAGGCCTACGACGTACCTGAAAGCGTCCTGCTCGGCGTCTCCTATCTGGAGTCACGCTGGGACGCCAACGCGGGCCGGCCGAGCAACTCCGCCGGATTCGGCCCGATGCACCTCACCGACGCCGCCGCCGTGGCCGCCGAACTGCCGTCCGCCAACCCCGCCAACCATCACGGCGAGGGCGAGGAAGACTCTCGCGGCGACGACAGCCGCCCTCTTGGGGCCCGGAAGGGGACACCGGCACCTGAGGCCCGCAGGGAGGCAGCGGCCCCGGCCGAGATCCCGGCGTCGCTCCGGACGCTGGAGAAGGCCGCCGAGCTCACCGGCGCGAGCCGTGAGGCGTTGCGCGCCGACCCGGCCGTGAACATCCGCGGCGGCGCGGCCCTGCTGGCCGACTACCAGAAGCAGCTCGGCGCACCGCTCAGCGACGACCCCGCCGAGTGGTACGGCGCGGTGGCCCGCTACTCCGGTGCCACCGAGGCCGACGCGGCGAAGTTCTTCGCCGACGAGGTGTACGCCACGATCCAGAGCGGTGCCGAGCGGATCACCGACGACGGGCAGAAGGTCGGGCTGGAGGCGGCGCCCGGCCTGAAGAAGATCGAGAAATGGCTGGAGAAGCTCGGGCTGCACCGGCCCCGCCGCGACGGCGTCGAGTGCCCGCCCACGGTCTCCTGCGAGTGGGTCCCAGCCCCCTACCAGGCCCTGCCGGACGACGACTACGGCAACCACGACCTGTCGAACCGGCCGTGGAACCAGAAGGTCGAATACATCGTCATCCACGACATGGAGGGGTATTTCGACCCCTCCGTACGGCTCGTGCAGGACCCCACCTACGTCAGCTGGCACTACTCGCTGCGTTCCAATGACGGCCACATCGCCCAGCACGTCAAGACCAAGGACGTCGGCTGGCACGCCGGCAACTGGTACGTCAACGCCAAGTCGATCGGCCTGGAGCACGAGGGCTTCCTCGGCGAGGGCGGCGCCTGGTACACCGAGGCGATGTATCGCACCTCGGCCAAGCTGGTGCGATACCTGGCTCTGCGGCACGGCGTCCCGCTGGACCGCGCGCACATCATCGGCCACGACAACGTGCCGGGCACCCTGCCGAGCACCGTGCGCGGCATGCACGAGGATCCGGGCCCCTTCTGGAACTGGGCGCACTATTTCGAGCTGCTCGGCAGCCCGCTGCACGCCTCCGGCGGCCCGAAGGCGCAGTCGGTGATGATCCTGCCCGACTACGCCAAGAACCAGCCGTACTACTACGGCTGTGACCGGAAGAACCCCTCGGCCGCCTGCCCGCCGCACGGCTCGTCGTCGATCTGGCTGCGCACCGAGCCGCGCGAGGACGCCCCGCTGGTCAAGGACATCGGCAAGCACCCGACCGGTGACTCGCTCTACAGCGTCTACGACCACAGCGCCCGCGCCAACACCGGCCAGCGGTACGCCGTGGCCGACCGCCAGGGCGACTGGACGGCGATCTGGTACCTGGGCCAGAAGGCCTGGTTCCACAACCCTGCGGCCCAGCCCACCGCGGTCCCCTCACACGGTCTGGTGGTGACGCCCAAGCCGGGTCTGGCCAGCGTCCCGGTGTACGGCAGGGCGTATCCGGAGCCGGAGGCCTACCCCGCGAACGTGCCGGTCCAGCCGATCACCCCGCTGCAGTACACCTTCGCCGCGGGCCAGCGCTACACCCTGGGCCTCGCCGCCCAGGGCGAGTACTACAGGGCGGTGACCTTCGACGCGTCCAAGCACGTGGTGGTCCGAGGGAAGCTGAAGTACTACCAGATCCAGTTCGGCCACCGGGTGATGTTCGTCAAGGCCGACGACGTCACGGTGTCCTTCTCCTGAGGGCTTCCCGAGGACTTTCCCGAGGGCCCTCCTGAAGGACCTCCGAGACTTCTGAGGATTCCTGGGAACGTCCCGCCTCCCCTTCGGAGGCCTCCGAAGGGGAGGCCTCCGAACCGGCCGGGGAACGTCGGGAGAACGTCGGGAGAACGTCGGGAGAACGTCTGAGGAACAGGGCTCGCCCTCGTTCCCCCGACCGGCCTCCAGCCCCCGATCGACCTCCGGCCGGTCTCCGGTCCCCCGGCCGGTCTCCGGTCAGCGCAGGGTGCCGTTGGTCATGCCCGCGGGCTCCTCCGGAACGGTGACCAGACCGAGCTCGGAGGACGCCACCACGAAGGGATGGTCGGGGACGACCCGGACGGTGTAGCCGAAGGACCCGGTGTGCTCCAGCGGGATGGTGCCGCTGAAGACCGCCTTGCCATCGTCTCCGTTCGTCTCCAGGGCCATGGTGGCGTAGGCCGGGCTGACCAGCTCGTCGTGGAGCCCGACCGGGCCGTAGGCGGCTTGGACCCGGACGTCTCCGGGGTGCAGCTCGCCCAGGGCGATGGTCGCCCGCAGATCCAGGGACGCCCCCACTTCGGGGGTGTCGCCCAGGTTCGAGGCCTCCACGTGCTCGACGCGGACCCCCGGCCACGCGCGGCCGACCCGGAGCTTCCACGAGGCGAAGCTCTTGGCCGGTTCGTATCCGTCGAGCAGCAGGGCACGAGCGGCCTTGGCCGCCGGGGTGTAGAGGAGAACCACGTAGTCGCGGAGCATCCGGCCGGCGAGGACCTTGGGGCCGAGTGAGGTCAGGGTGTGCCGGACCATCTCCAGCCAGCGCAGCGGCAGGCCGTCGGCGGCGCGGTCGTAGAACCGGTCGGCCACCTCGTTCTGGACCAGGTCGTAGAGCGCGCCGGCCTCCAGCTCGTCACGGCGGTCGGGGTCGGCGACGCCGTCGGCGGTGGGGATGGCCCAGCCGTTGGTGCCGTCGTACCACTCGTCCCACCAGCCGTCACGGATGGACAGGTTGAGCCCGCCGTTCAGCGCGGCCTTCATCCCGGACGTGCCGCACGCCTCCAGCGGGCGCAGCGGGTTGTTCATCCACACGTCGCAGCCCTGGACGAGCAGCTGTCCCAGGGCCATGTCGTAGTCGGGCAGGAAGACGATGCGGTGCCGTACGTCCTCCCGGTCGGCGAACTTCACGATCTGCTGGATGAGCTTCTTGCCGCCCTCGTCGGCCGGGTGCGCCTTGCCCGCGATCACGATCTGGACCGGCTTGTCGGGGTCGAGCAGCAGCGTGCGGAGCCGTTCGGGGTCCTTCAGCATCAGGGTGAGCCGCTTGTAGGAGGGCACCCGGCGGGCGAAGCCGATGGTCAGCACGTTCGGGTCGAGGGCGTCGTCGATCCAGCCGAGCTCGGCGCGAGAGACGCCCCGGTCGATCCAGGACTGGCGCAGCCGCACGCGGGCCGCCTCGACCAGCCGCGCGCGCAGTCTCCCGCGGATCGCCCAGATGTCCGCGTCGGAGATCTTGTTCACGCCTTCCCAGCCCTGGGCCCGCTCGACCAGCGAGGGCAGCTCCCTGCCGGCCAGCTCCATGATCTCGCGGCCGACCCACGTGGGCGCGTGCACCCCGTTGGTGATCGACCCGATCGGGATCTCGGCGACGTCGAAGCCGGGCCACAGCCCCTTGAACATCTCCCGGCTGACCTCGCCGTGCAGCTCGGAGACCCCGTTGACCCGCTGGGCCAGCCGCATGCCCATCGCGGCCATGTTGAACTTGCCCGGTTCGTCCTCGGCGCCGAGCGCCAGGATGCGGTCCACCGGGACCGTGGGCCAGGAGTTGTCGCCGCCGAACTGGCGGGCGATCATCTCGACGGGGAAGCGGTCGATCCCGGCGGGGACGGGAGTGTGGGTGGTGAAGACCGTTCCGGCGCGGACCGCCTCCAGGGCCTCGTCGAAGGAGAGTCTGGTCTCGGTGAGCTCGCGGATGCGCTCCAGGCCGAGGAAGCCCGCGTGTCCCTCGTTGGTGTGGAACACCTCCGGTTCGAGGTGGCCGCTGACCCGGCAGTAGGCCCGGATGGCGCGGACGCCGCCGACACCGAGCAGCAGCTCCTGCATCAGACGGTGGTCGGTGCCTCCGCCGTACAGGCGGTCGGTGACGTCGCGGGCGGCGGCGTCGTTCTCGGCCACGTCCGAGTCGAGCAGCAGCAGCGGGACCCGGCCCACCTGGGCCACCCAGATCTGGGCGTGCAGGGTGCGGTTTTCGGGCAGGCCGATCCCGACCCGCACCGGCGTGCCGTTCTCCTCCCTCAGGAGGGTCAGCGGCAGGCCGCCAGGGTCGAGGGACGGGTAGTGCTCCAGCTGCCAGCCCTCCGGCGAAAGGGACTGGGTGAAGTAGCCGTGCCGGTACAGCAGGCCGACGGCCAGGATCGGCACGCCGAGGTCGCTGGCCGCCTTGAGGTGATCGCCTGCGAGGATCCCCAGGCCGCCGGAGTATTGCGGCAGGGCGGCGGCGATGCCGTACTCGGGCGAGAAGTAGGCGATGGCCCGAGGAGCGTCGGGAATGGTCTGGTACCACCGCGGCCCGGTCATGTATTCGCGAAGATCGTCTGCCGCTTCGGCGACCCGACCGAGGAAGCCGCGGTCGGCGGCGAGCTCGCGGAGGCGGCCGGGGTCGACGGCGCCGAGCAGGGCGACGGGATCGTGGCCGACCCGCTCCCAGACGACCGGGTCGACCTCTGCGAAGAGGTCCAGCGTCCTGGGATGCCATGACCAGCGCAGATTGTGCACAAGCTCGCCCAGGGAGGCCAGCTCCGGAGGAAGGACGGTGCGGACGGTGAACCTGCGGATTGCTCTCACGCTGCCAGACCCTAGTTACTCAGCGCCACGAGGGCGACCTAAACACTCACGCGTCTCCCTCTCACCATTATCAATCAACCCCAAACACACCAAAGACGGGTCGATCACGCGTTCGCTGATCTCAGCGGATCAACTCGCCGTAGATGTAAGGGTCCCGCACTCTTCCGCTGACAGGCATGAAGATGGACTATTGGGGCACGGAGCTATGGGCCGCGTTGCTCTGCCCCCGGGAACCGGCCGTCCATACGGAGGCAGGGCGCTGCCCTACCCCAAGGCCGGGCATGGGGTGTTTGAAAAACGAAGATTTTTCCTTATCGACTTTTCCCGACGGTACCGGGCGTGCCGTCGCTACCTTGAGACGCGATGATCGGACGAATTCCCATCCAGGACATTCACCCCACGGTCGACTGCGGGCGCTACCCCGCCAAGGCCGCCGCGGGTGAGACATTCGAGATCGCCGCCACCGTGTTCCGGGAGGGACACGACGCGGTGGCCGCCGGAGCCGTGCTCACCGGTCCGGACGGCGTGCGCGGACCGCTGCTGCGCATGCGCGAGCTGGCTCCTGGCACCGACCGCTGGGGCGTCGAGGTGACGCTGCCCACCGAAGGTGAGTGGCACTTCCGCATCGAGGCGTGGAGCGACCCGATAGCCACCTGGCTGCACGACGCGGCCATCAAGATCCCCCGTGACATCGACGCCGAACTGATGTGCGAGGAGGGCGCCCGGCTCTTCGAGCGTGCGGCCAGAGCCGTACGGCCCGCCGACTGCGGCGGCGCCGCCGCCAAGGCGGCCACCGGAAAGGCGTCCGCGGGGAAGACGGTCGCCGCCAGGACGACCGCCGGGAAGACGGTGAGCGCCAGGATGGCGGGGCGGCAGAAAGCCGCCGAGGCGCCCGCATGCGGGCACCGTGCCGCCCTCCTGTCGGTGGCGGCCAGGCTGCGCGACCAGGAGCTCGACCCGCGTGCCCGGTTCGCGGTGACCCAGCTTCCGGAGACGGCGGAGATGCTGCGCGCGCACCCGCTCCGCGACCTGGTGACCAGGTCGTCCAGGCGCAGCATCCGGGTCGACCGGCGCAGAGCGCTGTACGGATCCTGGTACGAGTTCTTCCCGCGCTCCGAAGGCGCCATCGTCGAACATGACACCGCCCCCAAGTCCGGAAATTTCGCGACTGCTGCGAAGCGGCTGCCGGCCATCGCGAAGATGGGCTTCGACGTCGTATACCTGCCCCCGATCCACCCGATCGGGCACAGCTTCCGCAAGGGTCCCAACAACACCCTGACGCCCGAGCCGTACGACCCGGGCTCGCCATGGGCGATCGGCTCCGAAGACGGCGGGCACGACGCCATCCACCCCGATCTCGGCACCTTCGAGGACTTCGACGCCTTCGTGGCCAAGGCCCGCGAGCTCGGCATGGAGATCGCCCTCGACCTCGCCCTGCAGTGCGCGCCCGACCACCCGTGGGTCAAGGAGCACCCGGAGTGGTTCAACATCCGCGCCGACGGATCGATCGCCTACGCGGAGAACCCGCCGAAGAAGTACCAGGACATCTACCCGCTGAACTTCGACAAGGACCCCGAGGGCATCTACGCCGAGGTCAAGCGCGTGGTGCGGCTCTGGATGGACCACGGCGTGCGGATCTTCCGGGTGGACAACCCGCACACCAAGCCGGTGGCGTTCTGGGAGCGGCTCATCGCCGACATCAACTCCACCGACCCGGACGTGCTGTTCCTGGCCGAGGCGTTCACCCGGCCGGCGATGATGCACATGCTGGGCAAAATCGGCTTCCAGCAGTCCTACACCTACTTCACCTGGCGGAACACCCGGCAGGAGGTCGAGGAGTATCTCGACGAGCTGTCCCACGAGACGTCGCACTTCCTGCGGCCGAACGTGTTCGTCAACACTCCGGACATTCTTAACGAATACCTCCAACTCGGGGGAGTCGCGGCATTCCGGATTAGAGCGATCATAGCGGCGATGGCGATGCCGACCTGGGGCGTGTATTCGGGATACGAACTTGCGGAGAATGTCCCGGTTCGTCCAGGCAGTGAAGAATACCTAGATAGCGAGAAATATCAGTACAGACCGCGCGATTGGGCCGAGGCCGAACGAGAAGGCCGTAGCCTTGCCCCGCTCATCACGCAACTTAATTTGTTCCGAAGAGCCCACCCGGCGCTCCAGGAACTGCGTAACCTACGGTTCCACAGCGTCGACCATCCGGACCTGGTCTGCTTCTCCAAGCGGCTGCCCGGTGCCTACGACACGGCCACACGACGGCACGGCCTGGGCGACGTGGTGCTGACGGTCGTGAACCTCGATCCGCACAACACCCACGAGGGGATCGTGTCTCTGAACATGCCCGCCCTCGGCCTCGACTGGCAAGCCGAATTCGTCGTGGACGACGAGCTGTCGGGCGAGTCGTATCGCTGGCGGGAGCACAACTACGTGCGCCTCGACCCTCATATTCACCCAGCACACATTTTCACTCTGCGTGCCACGGCGAACCAGCGGTGAGCCGGCCGGGTACGCGAGACCGGCAGAACAGCGGGGAGTCCACTGGTGAGTCAGCTACCTGAGCCGATCCCGAATACCTTCGACGAGGAGAAGCCGCGCGACCCGTACTGGTTCAAGCGCGCGGTCTTCTACGAAGTGCTGATCCGGGGATTCGCCGATTCCAACGGCGACGGTACCGGAGACATCCGCGGTCTCATCGAGAAACTGGACTACCTCCAGTGGCTCGGCGTGGACTGTCTCTGGCTGCTGCCCCTGTACGAATCACCGCTCCGCGACGGCGGATACGACATCGCGGACTTCATGAAGATTCTCCCGGAGTTCGGCGATCTCGGGGATTTCGTGAAGTTGGTGGATGAGGCTCACAAGCGAGGCATGCGAGTCATCGCCGACCTGGTGATGAACCACACCAGTGACCAGCACCCCTGGTTCCAGGCCTCCCGCCACGACCCCGAGGGGCCGTTCGGCGACTTCTACGTGTGGTCCGACACCGACGAGCTCTACAAGGACGCCCGGATCATCTTCATCGACACCGAGTCGTCCAACTGGACCTACGACCCGGTCCGCGGCCAGTACTACTGGCACCGGTTCTTCTCCCACCAGCCGGACCTGAACTACGAGAACCCGGACGTCCAGGACGCGATGCTGGAGGTGCTGCGGTTCTGGCTGGACCTCGGCATCGACGGGTTCCGGATGGACGCCATCCCCTACCTGTTCGAGCAGGACGGCACCAACTGCGAGAACCTGCCCAGGACCCACGAATACCTCAAGCGGGTCAGGGCCGAGGTCGACCGGCTCTACCCCGACCGGGTGCTGCTGGCCGAGGCCAACCAGTGGCCGGCGGACGTGGTGGAGTACTTCGGCGATCCGGCCACCGGCGGCGACGAGTGCCACATGGCGTTCCACTTCCCCCTGATGCCGCGCATCTTCATGGCCGTCAGGCGGGAGTCCCGCTACCCGATCTCGGAGATCCTGGCCCAGACGCCGAAGATCCCCGAAAACTGCCAGTGGGGAATCTTCCTCCGCAACCACGACGAGCTCACGCTCGAAATGGTGACCGACGACGAGCGCGACTACATGTATTCGGAGTACGCCAAGGACCCCCGGATGCGCGCCAACGTCGGCATCCGGCGGCGGCTGGCCCCGCTGCTGGAGAACGACCGCAACCAGATCGAGCTGTTCACCGCGCTTCTGCTGTCGCTGCCCGGCTCTCCGGTGCTCTACTACGGCGACGAGATCGGGATGGGCGACAACATCTGGCTGGGCGACCGCGACGGCGTCCGCACGCCGATGCAGTGGAGCCCGGACCGCAACGCCGGGTTCTCCAGCTGCGACCCCGGGCGCCTGTATCTCCCGGTCATCATGGACCCGATCTACGGCTACCAGGCGATCAACGTCGAGGCGCAGCAGAAGAGCTCCGGCTCGCTGCTGCACTGGACCAAGCGCATGATCGACATTCGCAAGCGTCACCCGGTCTTCGGCCTCGGGGCGTTCACCGAGCTGAACTCCTCCAACCCGAGCGTCCTGGCCTATGTGCGCGAGCTGGGCGACGACCGGATGCTGTGCGTCAACAACCTGTCGCGGTTCCCGCAGCCGGTGGAGCTCGACCTGCGCCGGTTCGAGGGATCGGTCCCCGTCGAGACGATCGGCGGAGTTCCGTTCCCACCAATTGGCGAACTTCCGTATCTTTTGACGCTCCCTGGGCATGGGTTCTACTGGTTCACCTTGCCGCCCGTAATTCAGGAGGCGTAAAGCCGTGTTGACGGAGCTCCTTGCCGGCTGGATAACCCATCAACGATGGTTCGCCGGTAAGGGGCGGCCGATAGACGAGCTCGGCGTCGAATCCGACGTCGAGCTCTCCCCCGGCCTGCGCCATTTGATCATCTCGGTGCGCCAGGCGGGAGCACGCGACCGCTACCAGCTCCTGCTCGGCACCAACGAGGATCCGTCCGGGCGGCTCAACCACGCCCGGATCGGCCCCGGCTACTACGACGCCGCCCACGACCCCGATCTCACCGGCACCCTGCTCGCCGGGATGGCCGAAGACCGCGACACGGGCCCGCTCCGCTTCCGCCACGTCGAAGGGGCGGAGATCGACACCTCCCTGCGCAGCCTGGTGCTCGGCGCCGAGCAGTCCAACACCTCGCTGGTGTACGGCGAGACCTACATCTGCAAGCTGTTCCGCCGCCTGATCCCGGGTGTCAACCCGGAGCTGGAGATCGTCGCCGCCCTGGCCCGCCAAGGCACGCACCACATCGCGCAGCCGTACGGCTGGATCGAGACCGACCTCGACGGCGAGCCCACGACCCTGGCGATGACCCAGGAATTCCTCGCCACGGCCAACGACGGCTGGGCCCTCGCCCTGACCAGCGTCCGCGACCTCTACGCCAGCCTCGAATCCTCGGCCTCCGACGCGGGCGGCGACTTCAGCTCCGAGTCCTACCGCCTCGGCGTCGCCACCGCCGAACTCCACCACGAGCTGGCCACCGCGTTCCCGACCGAGGTGATCGAGTCGCAGGAGGTGAAGCGGATGGTCGAGGAGTTCCGCCGCCGCCTGGCGGTCTCGGTCGACCAGGTTCCCGCGCTCGGCGAGTACGCCCAGGTCGCCGATGAGGCCTACCAGCGGGTCTCCGACGTGGCCAGGGAGATGCCCGTCCAGCGGGTGCACGGCGACTATCACCTCGGCCAGGTGATGCGCACGACCACCGACTGGGTCGTCCTCGACTTCGAGGGCGAGCCCGGCCAGCCCCTGGCCGAGCGCCGTGCCCTGGCCTCCCCGCTGCGGGACGTGGCCGGCATGCTCCGCTCGTTCGACTACGCCGCCCGTCACCTGCTGGCCGACCACCCCGAGGCCGATTCACTGCGCCCCCGGGCGGCGGAGTGGGCCGAGCTCAACCGCTCGTCCTTCCTGGCCGGTTACTCGGCCGGAGGCGGGCACCTGCGCCCCGAGGACGCCGTCCTGCTCCGTGCCCTGGAGCTTGACAAGGCCGCCTACGAAGTGGCGTACGAGGCCCGCAACCGCCCGACCTGGCTTCCCATCCCGATGGCCGCCTTCCAGGTCGAGCGGTAGGCGCCCTTCTCGATCGGCCATTCCCAGAGCTCCTCGGCGGAGGAGGCCGCATAGGAGGGCCTTGATTTACGGAGGGACAGGTCCTAGCCTGCGAGGTTCGTAAAGAAAGTTACCGAACCGCAGGAGTGCGATCATGCTTGGTCTATCGGTTCTGACGGCCGTTGTCACCGGGCTGCACTCTCTGCCCGTCCCGGACATCGCGTCCACCGCCTACGAAGCCGAGCAGGCCACCCTGTCCCAGGCGGTGGTCGACGACAGGCATACGGGGTTCAGCGGCACAGGCTTCGTGGACTACGCAGGCGCCGCCGGAGGTTATGTGGAGTTCACCGTGACCGCCGCGGCCCCGGGCAACGCGGATCTGGTCGTCAGATACGCCAACGCGGCCCCGGCCGACCGTCCGCTGGACATCACGGTGAACGGCTCCACGGTGGCGGCCCGCAGCCCGTTCGCCTCCACCGGAGCCTGGACGACCTGGCGCGAGGTGACGGTGAAGGCGCCGTTGAAAGCGGGATCGAACAAGGTACGGCTCACCGCCGCGACCGAGGTGGGCGGACCCAACCTCGACCGGCTCACCGTGAAGGCGGCCGAGTCACCGGTGGTCACCTCGGTGGCCGAGCTCAGGACCGCGATCGACAAGGCGGCGCCCGGCCAGCGCATCGTGGTCGCCGACGGCCGCTACTCCGTGGACGGCGACATCCCGATCAAGCAGAAGACCGGGATCACCATCGCGGCGCAGACCGTCGGCGGCGTCACCTTCACCGGTACCGGGACCTTCACCTTCGACCGATCCTCGCGCGTCTCCGTCGAAGGCTTTGTGTTCCGCCAGCAGGTCGGGCTCGCCGTTCCCGCCGGATCCACCCGCATCAGGATCGCGCGCAACGTGTTCCGGCTGAACGAGTCCTCCACAGCGAAGATCAACTGGCTGACGGTCGAGGGCGACGATACGGAGATCGCGAACAACACCTTCATGAACAAGACGACCCACGGAGTGTTCCTCCAGGTCAGCGGGCCCGGATCGGGCATGGCGCAACGGGTCGCGATTCGCCGCAACCATTTCTACAACCACCAGTGGACCGGTAACGGCGGCGAGTCGATCCGGCTCGGCTACGGCGATAAGGAGCAGGTGCCGGCCCACGCCGTGGTGGAGTACAACCTCTTCGAGAAGGCCGAGGGCGACGACGAGGCGCTGTCGGTCAAGTCCTCGGACAACGTCGTCCGCGCCAACACCATCCTCGGCGGCAGACGGGGCAGTCTGACGCTGCGCGCGGGCGACCGCACCACCGTGGAGGGCAACTTCCTCATCGGCGGCCCGATAGGCCTGCGGATCTACGGCGAGAACCACACGGTCGTCAACAACTACATCGCGGGTGTCGGCACCGACGGAATCGTCCTGGGCGCCGGATACAACAGCACGCACCACCGGGCCACCGGAACCCGCCTGCTGTTCAACACCGTGGTGAACTCCGGCGGCCTGGCGGTGCGGGTCCAGGGTGGCGCGAACCCGGCGAAGGACTGCGTGATCGCCAACAACATCCTGGTCCGGCCCTCCGCGGGCGCCCTGCTCCGGCTCGGCGAGGCGGAGAACGCCACGGTGGGCGGGAACATCCAGTGGGACACGGTGGCCGGGCCGGGCAAACGCGATCCCAAGCTGGTCCAGGACGCCGCCGGGACCTACCGGCTCGGCACCGCGAGCCCGGCGATCGACGCCTCGAAGGGCAGCTATCCCGAGGTGAAGACGGACATGGACCAGCAGCCGCGCGCGTCGGTCCCGGACGTGGGCGCGGACGAGCGTCACCCCGGCGCCGGAACCGGCCCGCTCACCCGCGCGGACGTGGGCCCGGCCGCCCGCTAATCCCAATGCGGCTACGACCCGCACCCGGTCAGGTTCCGTGGGTGGACAGGCAGAAGGGATGACCCGCGGGGTCCAGCAAGACCCTCCACCGATCAGGCTGCGGCTGGAACGAAGGCTCGGCAGCCCCCAGGGCCAGCATCCGGGCCTGGGCGGCGTCCAGGTCGTCGACGCCCAGTTCGATGTGGGCCTGCTTACCCCGTGACGGGTCCGGCCAGGTGGGAGGCTGGTAGTCGGCGATCCGGAGGAAGCCCAGTCCGGGTGAACCCTCCCGCCCGAGGAGGACGAAGTCCTCGCTGGAGTAGATGACCGGTAGGCCGAGGGCTTCAGCGTAGAAGCGGGCCAGTTCGCCGGGATCGGCGCAGTCGAAGTCGACGGACAGGAAGCGGATCGCAGGTGCGGACGTGGCTCCGGTGCTCATGGTCGAGAGGCTATGACGAGACCAGGACAGGATCGGTCCTGGTCGTCAGGAAGACTTGGCCGGGTGACGAAGACTTCCTCCCGCCTGCTGCGACTGCTCGTGCTGCTGTCCACGCGGCCGTCGTGGACCTGCCGCGAGCTCGCCGAGCGGATGGCGGTCACCGACCGTACGATCCGGCGCGACATCGCCAGGCTGCGGGACCTTGGTTACGGCGTGGAGTCCGACCCCGGACCCTGGGGCGGCTACCATCTGGGCTCCGGCGCCGGTGTGCCGCCGTTGATCCTGGACGACGAAGAGGCGCTGGCCGTGGCCGTCGCCCTGCGCGAGGCCGCACTCAGCGGTGTGCTCGGCGGCGACCAGGCCGCATTGTCGGCGCTGCTGAAACTCCGGCAGACGCTGCCGAAACGGATCGCGAAGCGGCTGGGCGAGCTGGGTGACACCTTCGTGCAGACTCCCAGGTCCAAGGAACCGCAGATCAGCCCCGGCATGCTGCTGGAACTGGCCACGGCCTGCCGCCGCGGCGAGCGTACCCACCTGTCATACCGTGACCATGAAGGCAAGGCCACGGTCCGTGACGTCGACCCCTACCGCCTCGTCCGCACGACCCACCGCTGGTACTTCGTCGCCCGCGACGTGGCACGGGGCGAGTGGCGCACGTTCCGAGCCGACCGGGTGGTGCAGGTACGACCGACCGGACACGCGGTGGAATTCCTCGACCCGCCGGACCCGGTCCTGCTGGTCGCCGAGGGCATCGCGAGCGTCACGTACCCGCTCTACGTGACGATCCGCCTCCCCCTGCCTCTGGACCAGGCGCTGCGGGTTGTCCCCCCGACGATCGGCACCCACCATCCCGACGGCGCCGAAACCACTGTCGTCGAAATCGGCGGACGCGACGCCGATCAGCTCGCCCGATATCTGCTCGGCCTGGGCACTCCGCTCCAGGTGCTCTCGCCCCACGAGGTACGGGAGGCCCTGTTATGCCACGCCCAGGCACTTGCTGATGCCAACGAAAGCTTCTTGCCGAACTGCGATCTTGGTCGACACTGTTCTAGCAGGAGCTCTGTTGCTGTTTCCGCCCATTTGATGGCCCCGCGAGATCGCTAACTAAGCGACCTTGCCGCTAGTCCGGGAAACCGAACAGCTGCCCATACCTCAGCCCATAGGGAAGCGCCTGAGAGGCGGTCGCCCGCCCCGGACCTATCGGAAACGCGGCGTCAGGCCCGATCGTCCATCAGATCCAGGCAACGCGGCCATCGGCCCGCGCTCCCGAGAACGTCCCTCGGCCACAGCCAGCCGCGAAGGACGTCCTGGAGAAATCAAGGCAGGTGACGTTCCTCTCTACTCAGAAAGCACCTCCTTGCTGCCAACTTAATGCCAGGGTTAAGCTATGGATGAGGCCGCATGGGAGGTCGTCTTGGTCGCCGAGGTAAGCGACTGGTATGACCAGTTGTGCCGAGACGACTGGGACAGCGCCGAGCAGGTCGAAGACGCCATAGACATGTTGGCAAGGGTCGGGCCGACTCTCGGCCGCCCCTTGGTGGACCGCATCAAAGGGGCCGACAATCATCACCTGAAGGAATTGCGGCCTGGCTCGTCAAGAGAGAGCGAGATCCGCATCCTGTTCTCGTTCGATCCGGTTCGCCGGGCGGTGCTTCTCGTCGCGGGCGACAAGGCAGGCAACTGGAGCCATTGGTATGAAACGAACATACCGCTGGCGGAAAAGCGTTATGCCGAGCACGTGGCGGAGTTGACCAGCAGGGAGTACGAATGAGCACGACGAGCTGGGACGAGGTGAAGCGGCGGGCGCGGGAGCGACGCCAGGCCGCAGGACTGCCGGTGCGGTCGGAGGCCGAGAAGTCTGCCGCGATGGACCGGCTTGCCGCAGAGGTGAGGGCACACAAGCTTGCCGAGATCAGGCGCGAGCAGGACCTGACTCAGCGTGACGTGGCCGCCGCCATGGGGGTCTCCGGCCCGAGAGTCTCAGCCATCGAGCACGGGGAGGTCGACCGCGTCGAGGTGGCGACCTTGCGCTCATATGTCGAGGCTCTCGGCGGGCGGCTCCGAGTGGTGGCCGACTTCGGCGATGTCGAATACACCGTGGCGTAGACGATCAGTGGCTCCGGAGACACGCACTGCCCCGGAGCCACCGTGACGCGGGTGTCAGCAGATGACGAGCAGGCCCGTGATGGCGGAGCAGGTGGCCGAGGCCGTGTCGTTGGCAGGCTGGGTGTCGGCCGGGGTGCTGTCGAGGCGCCGGGCCGTGACGGTGAGGCGGGTGCTGATGACGAGCAACTGGGTGTGCAGGCCCAGGGACTTGGTCACGGAGCCGCCCGCGGGGAGGGCCCCCAGGTCACAGGTGACGGTGCGGGCCCCGGTGTCGACGGCGCAGCCCGAGGCCGCCGGCTGGGCGAAGCCCGCCGGATAGGTGAAGCGCAGGCGTGCCGCGGTCGCGGCGGCCGGCCCCCGGTTGGTGACGGTTGCGGTGAAGGTGGCGTAGGCGACGCCCAGACCCCTGGGAGAGGCCGCCAGCGAGACGGCGAGATCGGCGACGGGCGGGATGGCGTTGATCGTCAGGCTGCCGAGATCGGTGGTGACGGGGCCGTCGGCGAAGTTCTCGGTCAGGGTGGCGTGCAGGGGGACCTGACCGGACGCCGTGGTCTTGAAGGGGAGATAGATCACGGTGCGGTTCGTGTCACCCGGGTCGAAGTCGCGCCAGTCGACGGTGACGGTACGGCTCGTGGTGTCGCCGGTGACGGCCCGCGTGTGACCTTCCGGGTCGGGCGACCACCAGGACAACCTGCCCGCGTCGAGGCTGCTGTCGGCCTCGGGGGCGAAGGTGATGGTCAGCGGGGCCGTCTCGATCCTGCGGTCCGAGGTGTTGGTGTAGGAGAGGTCCAGCAGGGCCTCGGCGCCGGGGGCGACGGTCCTGGGCGCGGTGAGCGTGATGTGCCCGGGCTGCCCGATGGTGATCGTGGTGCCCTCGTCGGCGGCGGCCCGCTGCGGGCCCACCAGACCGGCGGCGACCAGGAGCATCAGCAGGAGGCCGGACACCACGGATGTCCGGCGCACACGGCCTGACGCGATGCCTGTCGTCCCTGTCGTCGAGAACATGCCTTCTCCTTCATGCGGCGAAGAACAACATCTGGATGATCGCCGTACGGGTGCCCGACCCCCGACCGACGCAGAGCCGGAGCAGACGGATGGGATCACTCCGTACAGGACGATACGCAGAGTGTGACGAATCTTCATGAAACATGAGGCGGTTTAGGCATATCGGATGAGATCAATACGATTTCACCCCAACCGAAAAAGGCAAACCAGACTGTCATCCAACCGGCTTCGAAACCGGCCACCGACACCGGCCGGAGGCAGGGCCACGACTGGAACGACCGGCACTCACACGTCGCCCCGATCATGCGGTTCTACATAAATGGGACATTTCTTAAAACGCTCATGTGAATCGAAAATTCGTGATGCGATTCACGCGTTCTTCAGCGGCAAAGACCGTCGCAGACCGCGTCGATGGGATGATGCACACCATGAGCGTCGCCGATCTCCTCGAGCGACCGACCTACACGATGTCCCAGGTCGATCGCCTGCTCGGCTTGCCCACCGGCACCGCACGACGCTGGATCGACGGATACGTCCGCAATGGCCGCACCTACGATCCAGTCGTCCGGCAACGTCATACTGGCGAGGAAATGGCCACATGGGGCGAGTTCATCGAGACTCGTCTGCTGGCCGAATACCGCGACGCGGGTGTCCCCATCATCAACATGCGACCGGCCATAGCGAAGTTACGGACTGAGACCCGGTCACAGTATCCCCTTGCCCAATCGGCGAACTTCGTGACCCCGCATGGCAAGGAGCTCATCCAACGGGTCCAGGAACAGGTCGGACTGCAGAACGAGCTTCTTCTCGTGGTGGTACGCAGCGGTCAGCTCGTCATGGCCGACCCCGTCGAGATCTTCGTCGATGCGGTGGAGTTCGACGACGGAACCGCCGTACGCATGCTCCCCGACCCTCGGCTTCCCGATGTCAAGATCGATCCATTGCGGGCGTTCGGTGAGCCCGCCGTCCGGTCCGTTCCCACGGAAGTCATCGCCGAACAGGTCAGAGCGGGTGACTCCGAAGAAATGATCTCCGACCTCTATGAGCTGTCGCTCGAACAGGTGCACGCCGCCGTGCTGTTCGAGCAGCGCCGTAGCGCCTGAACCTCTGGAACGTCATGCCCCCCATAGACCCGCAGAGCGTACGCTTTTTCGTCGATGAGACCTCCCTCGGTGTCGGCCGTGCCCTGGCCCTCCTGCGCGTTCATGGCGGTCAACGAGACCGGGATCAGCGACATGCAAATCAGGTCTCAGGGACGATGACAAGTGCCGAATACGCTGCGGAGAAGGCAGGCAAGCAGCGCGGGCGAGCGCAATGAACTGGGATGAGGTTGGGGGGCTTCAGCCCGAGAGCCTCGGCGATGTCGAATACACAGCGGCTTAGCTTGTAAGGCGAGAAGGCCCTTGGCCATCGCCAAGGGCCTTCTCGCGCTTCCGGGGCGCTGGAGTGGGGGCTAGAAGTCGAACTCGCCCTTCTTGGCCCCGTCGATGAAGGCCTCCCACACGCTGGAACTCACCACGAAAGGCGCCTTCTCGGGAGCCTCGGTGTCACGCAGACCGACCCGGCCACCGGACAGCGGGGCGACCTCCAGGCAGTTTCCCTGGTCGGACCCGCTCTTGGTGGCCTTACGCCAGGCAGCAGTCTTCAGCTCATCGCTCAGGTCCACAGCTTCTCCGCTTCTCGGATCAACTCGATGGAGGCAGGTTGGGGGTGCGCCTCGGCTCGCAGTGCGTCGTATCTGCCATGGATGGCTTTCACATCTTCCGGCCGATCCGACACATGCCCATGGATTGCGGATTGGATATACACCATATCTGGGCTTCCTGGAAGCTGCGCGATCACGAAGCCGCCGAGGATTCCCGTCGTCACCCCCAGAGCCAAGGGAACGACCTGGATGCCGATTCGCGGGGACTCTATCGCCTCCATGAGGCGTTCGAGCTGCCGACGCATGACTTCCCTGCCACCGATCGGGCGATGCAGAACGCCTTCGTCGATCACCGCCATAAATAGGGGCGAATTGGCGCGGGCGAATATTTTCTGTCGTTCCATTCGGGCGGCGACGGCCTTTTCCATCTGCTCGTCGGTTATGCCGGGCTCTCCACGGATAACCGCCCGCGCGTAATCCTCGGTTTGGAGAAGACCTGGCACGACGAGCGGTTCCCAGGTGTGCAGGGTGTGCGCCTCCTGCTCGATGTCCAACCAGCCCCGGAACCACCAGGGACTTGCCGCCCGAGTGAGGCGTTCCCACAAGCGGACGAGTTCCCCTCCCGCCTCCAAGGCGTCGTCGTAGCGCTGCATGAAGTTGCGGCTCGGCGTGCGCTGACCTCTTTCAATGAAGCCGATCAGACTCGCACTGAACTGAACGGCTTCCGCCAGACGCTCCATGGAGATATTTGCCCTTTTTCGGTGCTTACGCAGTTCAGCACCCAAGAGAACCAGAGGATTCACAGAGGGTTCAGGTTCAGGGGAAACGGACATTTCAGCTCCGTCTGTGATGGGGGAACGCTACTCGCCGACACAGAAAACACAGTTCCACTACAAAGTGTCCTGTCGCTGTGCGGGAATTTCGATATCAAACGTAGCCGGTTGAAGGCACTCCGTGAAGGGACGGAAGGCGCGAGAACAGCGCCGAGAGACCCCTCTCATACACACAGACAAGAGTCTTATAGCTCTGTCGAAAAAATCACCGCCTATGTCCGGATAAAGGGTGTTGAAAATGACCGCTGAGACCTCAGAAACGTGTGACTCCGGCGGGCATTTCACCTATCCGCCGGACACGCACCTGTCACTTTTCGGCAAGCCCGCACGAAACGGTGGCAGCCCCGCCCAGCCGGGCCCGCCGATGCGCCTCTCACCCGGTTCATAGGCGCCCACATCAGAGACACCCTCACCCGGCCGGGATCGTCCCACCCGGAGATGCCCTCACCCGACCATGGCCGTCCCCGCGGAAACGTCCCCACCCGAGAGCCGTCCCCGTCCCGAAGACGAAAGCGGGGCTCGCCACGGCACAGCACGCCATGACAAGCCCCTTGACCGGATACCGGAGGTCCGATCCGATGCACCACCGTAGTGGAACCCACAGGCCGATCAGGGTCCGTTGGCACAATGACCGGCCGCCGATGCCGTTCGGATGCCGCTGGTGTGGCCATCCGCCGTACGCGCACGAAGCGGCGAGCCTGCCCCATCGGGCCCACCACGACTGGGAGCAGCCCACTCCCGCACAGGTTCACGCCCGGATGGCCGTACGGCGGCGCCTCGGGCTGTGCGACCGGCCACCGGTCCCCACACCGGTGCGCCCGCTCCTGCCGCCGGCCTTCCCCGCCGTCTCCCCCGGGCGGCACCGGCGGCAGGAGCACCCCTCGTCAGTGGCTGTCACGCCGTACCGGCTCGGAGAGCCACCGGGCACACGAACCTCGCTCGGCGAGCGCGAGCCGTACCGGCGTGGACGACCGCCCGGCAAGCGGGCATCGTCCGGCGGGCGCGAGCCGTACCGGAAAGGGGCAGCGCCATGAACCCGCGTGACACCGACACCCGGCCGCGCGGGCGGCACCGCTGAGGAACTGCGCTACCTGAGACGCGAGGCGGATCGGACGCCTCCTCCACCCGCCCGCATCCCATCACCTCCACGAGGAGCCCCGATGCCCGACAATCTGAGGACCGTCTGCTGGATCCTGCCCCACGACCTGTCGATCGTCGGCAAGGCTCGCAGAATGGTGAACGAGACGCTCACCGCCTGGATGCTCCAGAGCCTCGCCGACGACGTGGTCCTGGTGTCCGGGGAACTGCTCGCCAACGCGATCACCCACGGCGAACCCCTGGTCAGGCTCTCCCTGTGGGCGGGGACCGACGAGTTCTGCGTCCGGGTCACCGACCACGGCCCCGGACGGCCCCGCCCTCTCAGCCTCGGGGTCGAGGCGCTCCACGGCCGGGGCCTCGCCATCGTCGAGGCGCTCGCCGACGATTTCGGCGTCACCCCACTGCCCGACCGCCCCGGCAAAACCGTCTGGGCCCGCTGGCGGGTACCGTCACACAGCGTCCGAGCGGCTCGGTGAATGACGTGAACCGAAGCGTCCAGGGTGCATACAGACTCCGGATCCGAGAAATCCCTAACGTGCTTCGGATCGTTCCCGAAGGCTCGCGACCAACTGCCAGACACCGGTCGAGGGATTCTTCAACGGCTCTCCGCTGTCAGAGCTGAGTTTCTGCGCTCTACGGCACGCGGCGTCGACTCCGTCCGCGAAGTCGGAGAACCTGGTGTTGCTTTCGCTCCAGGAGGGGACGACCTCTCTCAGCTTTCTTTTGGCTTCTTCGGCCGACAGGAACGGCCTCGCGCAATCGGTGTGGTGAAGGATCAGCCAGAATTCGAAACACGGCGTGGACAGGCCGAGATCGACGGGGCCACGCCGTGCTTCACGCTGCATCGCCTCCGTGAGCGTTTCATCCAGCTCCGTGTCCAGAACGCACCAGACGGCGTCGTATTCGCTCGACACCCGGCTGATCGCCTCGCGCACCACGGAAATATGGTCCCCTTTGGGGGCGTCCACATCGATTTGGGGACCGCGGCGCGACCGCATGCCGGAGAAGTAGTTTTTCTCGGTTTTCCCTTCGCACAGGATCAGGAAGCTGGAGCGCTCCTCCCTCGCACCTCGACTGTTCCGTCCCAGACGGGTTTCAGTGCTGATCCTCGCAGACTTGTATGCCCGGGGGGACATCGCCTACCTCTCCGCGCATGGAAAGCGCAGTAGCGAAAATCTCGTCATTGACGATCGGAACGGCACCGTAGCGGCCGGCCATATACCTCCGCTCCCGGTTCTCATCCCGGCGCGGCTTGAACTCGGACAACGAGAACAGCTCGGTCACACCGCATTCGTCCTTCTCGGTGAACCAGATGTGGTCTCGATGGAGCACCTCTTCGCCCTGAATCCGGCCGAGCAGTGTGGCGTCGTGGCTGGTGAAGATGAGCTGCGCCCCCAGGGGATTAGTCGACGGCTCTCGGAACAGCTTGATCAGTTGAGCAGACAGATAGGGATGCAGGCTTGAGTCGAGCTCGTCCACGATGAGAGGAGTTCCTCGATCGAGCGACCTGAAGACCGGGAGCCCTATTTCGTAGAGGGCCTGCGTCCCGAGGGACTGGTCTCTCAACCCCAGGGCGAATGTGCCCTTTTCTCCCTTGTGCTTAAAAAATATGTCTTTGCGCCGCTGTGGAAGATATCCATCAACCCCTCCCAGACGAGCGGACCGTTCGGCGAACTCCGCATCCGTCTCCTCGATGATCTCAGCCGACTCGATTCCGGTATCCGCGGCCTGCAGCAGCGACGTCAGCCGGTCGAGATAACCGGAGCGGTCGAGGGACTCCGTGGTGGAAGCGGAACCGCGAAAGAAACGCGTCGTCATGGGCTTACGACCCAGAACACCGGCGAACCAGTCATAGACCGCCCTGACCAGGACCTGCCTCGACCTCGCTGCGACGGACAGGAAGAGCACATTCGACTCTGTGATCTCCTGCACCTGCCGCATTGACTCCGGAGAATGCTCGCCGTACGAGTATTCGTCCAGACACCGGTGGAAAATCGTGCGTTTCCGCTTCTGCGGGTAACTGTACATCCACTCTTCGGTCACCTGCATGTCGTCGACCGAAAAGCCATATGTGTGCCTGACCCCTTCCAGGAGGAGATCGACCACGTACGTGGATGGCTTTTTACGCATGGCAGGATCCAGGGCGAAGGGATGTCGATGGATGCCGGTGCCCGGCTCGCTCTCCTTGAGAGAACCTCGCACCAGGTTTCGCATGTAAACCAATGCGTCGATGAAGTTGGACTTGCCTGAGGCGTTGGGCCCGAAAAGCCCGACCACGGGCACGGCCTCCCAGTCGGCGCCCGCGGAACCGTCAGCACTGTAGCTGGGAGTCAGCAGCAACTGCTGCTCATCTCGGAGTGATCGATGGTTAGCTGTGCGAAAACTCAGCAACATCGGCGTGCCGACCTCCTTTCCACGAGGGATCTACCCCTAGTCGCGCGAAAGAACCGCACGAACGAGCGTGAGCAACTGTACGGGACCGGCCATCCGGCTGTCCGGGGAGACCGCCAAGTCCGCCTCGATTCGGACGGCGAGCGAATGACGTGCCGCTTACCTCTCCATATACGAAATAGAAATACGGCAATCACGCATACAACCTACCAAAGCAGGACTTTCAGACATATAAGGACTCCAGTAGAAATGAAGAAATTTCCAACGGATATGTAGATCGGAGTACCTGTAAGTGTCTTCGAGCACATTCGGAAAGACGCACCGCTGACCTGCATATCCGTTGTTTCCTGCGCCGTTACTACTGGGACCGCCGCATGTGACGGCCCGCCCGGGATTTTCCGGGCCGAGGGTCACTGGTGACCGAGGCACCGTCCCGCTCACCGGCCGAGCCGGACTGTGTTGATCTCACTGAGGCGGGGACACAGTGACGTGATCTCAGCGAATTGCCGGTAGGTAGTTGTGCTCGAAATGGGTGAGGACAAGCGCTGCGCGGGCGATGTCGCCGATTCTGCTGGGG
>NZ_JBIAZA010000037.1:0-93219 GCF_042898655.1 Streptosporangium sp. NPDC000396 | reverse complement strand
CCCGTCCTTGAAGTCCTGATCGAACTTCCGTCGCGTCTCTGCCATCGCCGTCCCCCTTTAAGGCGATGTCTCTACGTTACGAGGGGAAGCCCAGCTCAGCAGGCCAACGTGGCCTGATCTCTGCCGTTGCCCTGCTCATCGAGGCGAGGCCCTCGCGGGGCAGGGGTTCGGGGGCGGCAGCCCCCGAGACCACAGACCGAACTCCGCCCCGGTGGAGGGCCATTGGCGGGTGAGCGCGCCGAGCGGACAGCGATACGTGGACCATAACGCACAGCGGGGTAGATCTAGGGTGTTGACCTGCGTAAACGCACAACGGGTGGGGGTGGTGCAGCGATGGGCGGCCATCTGAGGCGTCTCGGCGCAGACCGCATCGCGTTCCTGGCCGCGCTGGCGGCGCCGCTGGCCGTCGCGGGGGCGCTGGCGCCGTTTCGCGACATCCTGCCCAACACCAGCGTCGCGCTCGTCCTGGTCGTGATCGTGGTCGCGGTCGCCGCCCTGGGCAATCGCCTGGCCGGCGCGCTCGCGGCGATCTGGACCGCGGTGTGGTTCAACTTCTTCTTCACCCAGCCCTACCAGCGCTTCACCATCACCAGGCCCGCCGACATCCAGACCGCGATCTTGCTGCTCATCGTGGGCCTGGCGGTCTCGCAGCTGGCCGCCCGCGCCCGGAAGCTGAAGGTGGTGACCATCACCGACGCCGACTACCTGGCCCGCATCCACGACACCGCCGCCCTGGCCCAAAGCGCCAAGGCGCCCGAAACTGTGGTCGATCACGTCACCACCCAGCTCACCGAGGTGCTACACCTACGCAGCTGTCGTTTCGAGTACGGCACTTTGATCGGCCACCCGCCCCGGCTGGAACAAGACGGCAGCGTGTCCTGGGGCCGCAGACGCTGGAACGCCGACCGGCTCGGACTGCCCGATACCGAGGTCGAGCTGCGCACCTTCGGCAACGGCCGCTTCTACGGCCGGTTCGGGGCATGACGAGCATCGGAACGAAAAATCCCGTTAACAGCGCAGAGTTGAGCGGCTTACCGTGACCTTCCGTTCGGATGCGCCGAAGGCGGCTCAGCCGCTGAGCAGGTAATCGCGGGCCTTCTCCAGAGAGGAGATGCCATACTCCTCCTCCACCGCGGAGGCGATCAGATAGCAGAACAGGTACCGCTGGATCGGGGTGATGCCGAGCCTGGCCAGGTGCGCGTAGAGCATGTTGACCACGAGGCGGTGGGCGAGGAACCAGTCCGATTCGAGGATCTCGGTGCGGTACCGGTCGGTAGACATGAGCACGTCGAAATAGTCGACCGGGTGGCGGCGGTTGGCCACCGGCTGGTCGGGGACGTCCAGGTCGATCTCCTTGCGGGCCAGCAGCGGGAGAGCGATCTCCTTCTGGCGGTGGGTGAAGGCGATCCAGTCGCGTACGTGCGGCGCCGGGTCGCCCGCGTCGATCGACGCGACCAGGTCGACCACCGTCGCGCGCATTTCCCTGGCGTTCTTGCGATACCTGGCTTCGAACGCGGCCGTGACCGCGTCCCGGTCCTCGCATGACGAGGCGGCCGCTGCGGCGTGCGAGCGGTAGGACATGTAGCCGCGGCCGATCGGCGGGACGCTCACGTGCGCCAGGGCGATCATGAGGTCGATGGCGACCGCGAACAGCGCGAGCTCGCCCCGGCGGACCTTGTCCAGCGTGCCGAAGGCGAGCCGGGTGCTCTCCGCGGCGGCCGCGTCGATCAGGTTCGCCAGCGGCTGGCCGCCGAAGACGCGCAGCCGGTCGTCGTACGGCTCGGTCTGCAGGGAGTTGTCCGAGTACCAGGGCTGCAGCGGGCCGGTCTCGTGCTCGAGTACGACCAGCAGGCGGTGGGCGGCGAGTTGCTCGTGCTCGTCGAGGCGGGTGGTGGACGGGTGCTCGCGCAGATATCTGGTGATCGTTTCGGTCGCGACGGGGAGGATCTCGCGTTCCCAGTCCTTCAGGGTCGCGCGGAAGTTGAGCCGCAGGTGCGGTCCCTGGCGCCAGTGGCGGACGAGGTACGGCTGCTGCAAGAGGCCGTCCAGGTGCTCGAGCAGCGGGCGGACGCAGTCCAGGATCAGTCCGTCCTTGTCTTGGTCGTAGTAGCGGATCTGGATGCTGTGCCAGGGGAGGTCGCTCACGAGGTTCCCTCTTTCTGCGCCAGCCCGTCCAGGGTGACGGCGGTCAGGTAGCGCAGGTGCGCTTCTTCGACGATCGACAGGCCGAGCCGGTTGCAGAACAGGTGGACGCACCGGTTCAGCACGATCAGGACGTCGTGGCGTTCCGCATCCTCCGAGGTGTCGACGCCGGCGGGGCCAGGGGTGTCAGGAATGCGAGGGCGGCCGGGGGAGCGCGATGCCCCCTCCCTGCGGACCGGATAGAAGCCTCCGGCCCGCTGGAGCACGACGAGGCGCCGGTGCAGGGTGTCGATCGAGCGCCACCATGCGCTGAGCGAGTCGTGAGCGTCGCGCGCGTCGAGGACACCGCCCGGGGGCGGCCCGTCGGCGGAGGGAGCAGGGGCGTGGCTCTCGGACGAGGCGGTGCGGGCGGCGATGAGCCGGCACCGTTCGGCCTGTGCGGTGAGGGCTTCGCGCTGTTTCGTGAAGATCTCCACCTGCCGGGCGCGGGCCGGTGCCGGATCCCAGCGGTCCTGTTCCCGGGCCAGCAGGGGGCCCAGGCGGCGAGGGTCGGGTTCCCAGGCCACGAGGGCGAGCATCATCGCGGCGAGGGCGTGGCCCAGCCGCCGCCGGTGATCGTGCTCGCCGCGTAGGATCGCCAGCGCGATCCGGCTGGAGTCGGTGAAGTGCCGCTCGACGGCGGCCACCGCCTGCGGCCCGCCGAACGTCGCGTACTCGGGCCGGTAGGCGATGGCCTCCACGTGGTCGTCGGGCCGCAGCCGGCGGTCGTAGGCGACCAGGCCCTCCTGCCGGGCGAACTCCTGGGCGAGCAGCGCGTAGCGCTCGCGGTCCCACGTGACCGTCGTCGGATACGCCGCGAGGTGCTCTTCCAGCACGGCTGTGGCGCGTTTCTCGATCATCACCGCGTCGTCGGGGACGCGCGGCAGAAGGCGGAGCCGCAGATGCGGGCCGCCCTCCCAGTACCGCAGGAAGAAGAACCGGTCGAGCCGTCCGTCCAGCTCCCGCACCAGGCCGTCGACGGCCGTGCCGAGCAGCAGGTCGGTGCCGGCCTGGTGGAAGGCGTGCAGCGAGATCCAGCGGTCAGGCATGGCCTACCTCGATCACGTACTCGGTCACATGGTGGCGGCGGTCAGGGGGGCCGCCGTCTCCTTCCAGGCCGAGCGCCGCCTCGAAGTCCGGGAGCAGCTCACGAAAGACGACCACCGATCCGCTCGCGTCCAGCCCTCGGTCGAACAGCGTGACCAGCGCGGGGTCGGCCAGATCGAGATAGGTCGGTTTGGCGAGCCGCACCATGTGCAGCCTTTCGCGGACCGGCGCGCCGGGATCGCCCGAGGAGACGAAACAACGTTCCGGCAGGGAGTGCTCGGCGAACCAGGCCGCGAGCGCGAGCAGGTGCGCTGCAGCGGAGTTCTTGCCCCGGCGCGGGATTTCGCGCACCGGGACATACCAGGCGGCACGGGCTACGGTGACCCGACCGACCGACACCCGGGCCGTACGCTCGACACGGGCCGGCACCGACTCCGGCGGACGGGAGAAGACCGACGCCAGCTCCATCACCGGGCTGGGCATGTCGCCGAAGAGCTGGAGCAAGAGGCGGGCCGTACGCGGCAGCAGCATGGGCGCGACTATCCCGGTGTACACCGGCCGGAGCCGGGTGCCGTGCCCGGCGTGCACCAGAACGAGGCCGCCGGCGCCGGACTCGTGCCGGACGGCCAGGTCCCGCAGGTCGAACGTGGCCGGGCCGCTCGGGACCACGCCCGGATAGCCGATCTCCTGGGCCGCCACCGGGGAACGCAGGTTGACGTTGCTGCCGAACAGCCCGGTGATCTCCACCGGCATGTCGCGTTCCGTCCCGAGCAGGCGGTTTTCGCCAGCAGGAACTCCGGCGACCCGCAGCAGGCGGTGCACGCGGCTGCGCATCGCGCCGTGCCCCGGGCCAAGACCGTTGAGCACCAGCCGCACCGGCGTGCCGTCCGGCGAGCTGATCGTCTGCACGAAGCAGGACAGCGACCCCACCGGACGGACGAACTCGGGGCGGTCGGTGGCGAGAGAGGCCAGCACCGTCGGGTCGATGGTAAGCGCGTCCGGGGTCTCGGGCAGCAGCTCGCGCACCGCGGCCAGCGCCGCCGTCCGGGCGTCTCGAAGCTCGTCGAGCCGGGGCACGGCGGGCGTCCGGCCGGGCGGGTGTCGCTCCTGCCACGGGTACATGAGCGCGTGCAGCTCACCGGCCGGGGTGCCGGGTGCGGCCGGATGGGTGCGCTGCGCGAGCATTCGGTGGAACCGCCCGAACGGCACCTGCGCGCCGGCGCCGAACCACTCCGCGAACAGGTCGGCGGCGAGTAGCCGGGCGACGCCATCACGATCGAAGACCGCCGCGAAGTCGACGATCGCGTGCAGGTCGCCCAGGGCGGGACGCCAGGCGGCCAGGCCCAGCCGCGGGCCGAGTGTGGTGACCACGGCGTTCTCGTGGAAAAGGTTGCGGTCCGGCAGGCGATCGGTATCGTCTCCGGCAAGTTCGGCGAACGCGGACCGTACCTTCCGCTGCAGCGCCTCACGTTCGGACACGCGGGCCGCCTCCGGGTAACAAGCGAGCGCCTCCTGTACGGCGGCCAGCGCTTTGCCCGCCGGATGCGTGCCGAGCCGATCGGTCAGGTCGGCGAGGTGCGCGGCGGCCTGGTCGGCGACCGGGGGGTGGAGTTCCAGCACTCCCAGGTCGACCAGCCGGTCGAGCGCGCCGCCGGCCTGGGTACGGAGGTCGTCGTACGGCGGGCGCAGCAGCCGCCGGAGCGGTTGGGACGCGGCGATGCCGCTGTAGGCGTCCTCCTGGCCGGTCACGTACCACAGGCGCCCGTTGTCCTCCTCGATGCTCGGGTTGGGCCTGACCTCGAAGAGGGCGGCGAGCCCGCCGTCGACGCGGGCCAGGTCGGTGAGCAGCCGGAGCAGCAGGGGCACGTTCGGCTCGACAGCGCTCCGCCACGCCCATGGCCCGTCCCAGCGGACCGGCTCGCCGTCGTCGCTCCACTGCCCCAGAGCCGCCATCATGAAGGTCGCGTGCGGGCTGGTCTTCGCCACGACGCGGGCCAGGTACCTGGTGAGCCGGAGCGCGACCTGGCGCGGCGGGACGCTGCCGGGCGGCGAGGCCAGCCACTGGCGCAGCGCGGCGGACATCGCCGGTCCCGCCTGGAGCACGCCATAGCCGAAGGCGTCGGTGCCGACCCACCGGCGCAGCACTTCGTAGGTGCCCCGGCGCTCCTGATCGAGCAGGTCCGGCAGCTGTCGGACGAGCGCGTCATGCCGATCGAGGTCCGTGAGCCAGGCCGCGACGCGCGGACCGAGGCCGGAAGCGATCTCCACCGGCCAGGCACGGCCCGCCGGCCGCCTTGCGTTGTACAGCGCCCGCCGCAACGCCACCAGCGCCGAGCGCGCCGGGCCCGGCCCGACCGCTCCGATCAGCGGCTCCAGTTCGTCCGCGAGCCGCCGGCCCTCGACGGCCAGCCGGCCACGGGCCGCGAGGATCTCCTGGACGCTCCGCCACGTGGCTGTGCACCTCAGCTCCGCGAGCGCCGTCACCGGTAGCGCGGCGACCCTGGCAACCACGCTCGCGTCCACCGTGCGGCGAGCCGCGTCGATCTCGACACGTCCCGGCAGGCCACGACGGGTCGAGACCATGTCCGGGGAGGCTTAGATGAGCCAGCTCGTACGCGCAATGCCCGAGGCACCCACTTCGGTGTTGCCGAGACCCATGCCCAGGGCCTTCACGAGATCCTCGCCGGGGAGCTCGACCGTCATCACGTCGAGCGCGTCCAGATCGAGGCGGAGCGGTTCATTGGTCGCCATCTGCACTCCCATTCCGACCCACCGGAGCGGGCCATATCGGTGAGGATCACCACCATAAGCACGGTCGACGATCTCGTCCATCCGACAAGAGGGCAATAAATGGGCAGAAAGCACGGAGGTCGAACATTAATCGACCCTCCGCGCTGCGGTGACGAGTGTCGCCACCTTTCCGACCAGGCAGGCGTCACCGTAAGTGTGATGACAGAACCAGTCAATTTCACGATGGTAAGAGATTGCTGTCCGCCGAAGTATCACCGATGCCCGTCGAAAGATTTCAGACGGGCGGAAGGGTGGTCCTGGAGTAAGCTTCGGAAGGTCGACGCGATTAAATGTTACATGTTTGTTTCGCTGCCACGCGGCCGTGACACGAGGACTGCTGCTGCCGCCCGTGGGATCCGCCGGCGCGCGGCCCAGGCGCTGGCCGCGGGCGCGGGTGGCGTCCAAGCTCTCGCGGCTGCCTTCGACGATGAGCTCCGCGAGCGCGGTGAAGACACGGGACTTTTCGTTCCGATGCTCGTCATGCCCCGGTTCATGCTCGAGCCCACCCCGGGGACGATCCCGCCGTTGCAAGCGCGCCTGGTCGCGGTCACGCTGGCCGATCAGGCGGGCTCGGCGCTGGACACCGCCGCGAGCGGCTCGGGTGGTTGACGGCCAGCGCAGGTGGTGCTCGGGAGTACTGGGACTCGCTCCAGGTGGGGCCATTTCAAGCCGTCACGAATTCACACTGTGATCAACAAGTGGGGCCAAGTCAAACCGCCAAGTGGGGCCAGATGGAACCGTCCTAATCAGCCTGTCGGAATCCGCTCACCGACCCGTTTGCCGACGTCGGTTCTCGGCACGAGTTCTCGACGCTCACCACCTGCGACCTCGTAGTTTCCCGGCGGAGTGTCGACAGACGAAGGTATATCGACACTGGCAAGCGATCACGCAGAGCTACTTTGCACTTGGTCGCACGGACCCGAGTGGAGGGCCTCCGAAGTTGGCTTGACCTTGTCACCAGCGTCAACGTTTACCGTCGCAGCATGAGCAACATGGATCGGGTCACCCTCCTCAAGCGCGACCAGAGTTTCTTCGACGCCCTAGTGGCCAGCGATCTTGCCGTTCTGGAGGAGCTACTGGCAGACGACTTCGTTCTGGTCGGCGTCGAGGACGGGGCCGTCGCCGACAGAAAGATCGTGCTGAACCTGGTGGCCTCCGGCTCTCTCCGGTTCCCGCGAATCCATTCGTTCCTGGACGAGGCGATCGTCCGGGTCATTGGCACGGTAGGCATCGTCGTTGGGCGTACTGGCATGAACTTCACCAACCCCGGCGGTGCCACGTTCAGCGCCGAGAGCCGCTACACCCACGTTTACGCCGCTGATGCCCTCGGTGTCTGGCGCCTCGTCTCCGCACAAGGCACCGCAATCAAGGCGTGATCCCCGCCAGGGCGCGGGCGTCCAGGCGGATGTGTCGGTCCGGTTGTGGCAGCACCGACGCCATTGGGATTCAGCCCGCATAAGGTCAAAATCCACATTCAGTGGATCATGGGCGGGTGTTACCCCTGGTGAAGGGCAGTCTGGGATGTCGAGGGTGCTCCTGAGCGCATGTACTGGATAAGGAACTGTTATCCGGTACATGACCGCCGGACGGAGGGCGGTGACCTGCGGGTCCGTCGAGACGGCGGCCGCGCGACTCGGGAGCGTTACACGCGTGGCCCACACGTCCGCAGTAGTCCTGAAACCGTCCCGTATCGGTGATCTTCCGACTACGGTGACGCCCGTCGTCACAAAAGGCCGGGTCGCCGTGGGCGCCGTCCACCAGTTGAAGCTCACCTTGCGGGAGGTCCGCCCGCCGGTGTGGCGGCGGGTCCATGGGCCGTCGGAGGCGATTCTGGTCGAGCTGCACGAGGTGATTCAGGTCGCGATGGGCTGGGAGCAGCACCACCTGCACCTGTTCGGCAAGGGCGATCGGGAGTACGGCGACAACGCCGGCGACGAGACGAAGGTGACGCTGGCCGGCCTGATCCCCCAGGCCGGGGACTGGCTGGGCTACCGCTATGACCTGGGCGACTGCTGGGATCACGACATCGAGGTGGAGAAGGTCCACCGGGCGGCGGCGAACACGGTCTACCCGCGGTGCAGCGGCGGCGGCCGGGCCTGCCCGCCCGAGGACTCCGGCGGCCCGGAGGGCTACGCCGAGCACATGCGGGCCCTGCGGCAGCGCAAGGGCTGGAAGTACCGGGTGGCCAAGTCCATCTTCGGCACCACTCGGTGGGATCCGGCCAAGTGGGATCGCATGGAGGTCAACGCCGGCCTGGCCGGGCTGGCCAAGCTGTGGGCCAAGCAGGCCGCGGCGAAAGCCAAGCAGCAGGGCGAAAGAGAAGGCGGCCGCCGCGGTGGCCGAGGCCTCGACGGGCCCTGCCGCCCCGGAAAACATCCGTCCCGGAAACGGTGACGGTCTCAAGGGACCAACGCATCACCGTCTTTGATGAGGTCAGCGTAGACCTCGGCCGGGCTTCGGAATCCATGGATCCGGCGAGGTCGATTGTTAAGTTCGGCGGCGATGCCATCGAGGTCTTCCTGCGTCAGGCGGCGCAGCTGAGGGTGCCGGGCCAGCTTGGCGGGCTTGGGACGGCAGGCCCGGCGGCGGGCGTTGTCTTCGGCGCTCTGAGCCCGGTAGCGCTCGCGGCCGCCATTGCGGGCGATCTCCCGGGAGACGGTCGAGGCTGAGTGTCCCAGCTGCCGGGTGATCGCCCGCGCCGAGTGGCCGGCGGCCAGACCGCGGGAGACCTCCTCCCGCTCGGCAATGGCCAAATGCCGGGGGAGCGTCGCGCGGGAGTCGGCCGGACGTCACCGGTCTGGGAGAAGAACCGCCGTACATGCTGCAGTGGGGGCACCGACGCCTCGGGCGATGGAGCTCAATGATTCTCCGCCGCGCCATCGCCGCCAGACCTCATCTTGGCGCTCGGGTGACAACCCGTAGTCCCGCACAGGCACCTCCACTGATGATCAAGGCCCATTGTGTGGTGATGCGTTGATCCCTTGAGACCGCCCTCGTTTCTCGACGCATCTGTGGACATTAACCGAAGGCCACTCCATGAACGCGGTGACTACGCAGAGCTACTTTGCACTTGGTCGTACCGACCCGAGTGGAGGGCCACATGGGCACGCCGATACACGAATACGAGACGATCATCGCCGTGCGCGGCGGCCGTCGCCAGCTTCCGCCAGCCGTACCGCTACCCATGGCGAGTTGCCTCGAAGGCCTTGACCCGAGCTCTTACCACGTGTGACCATGATCCGGAAATCACGTGTTACGGCGTAAGGATGTAATCACCGAGAATAGGTAGACCGTGGGCCCGTGATGGTGGCGAGCGCGCGGCCATACGTCTCCTGTTTCGGGATGGGCAAACAAACGCACGCAGATGAGGTCCTGCGGGCAACACGTAAATGCTGATAGCGGCCATCCGCACATGGGAGGATTTTTGAACACGGGCAGAAAACGCGTCACCGGTCTGCGAATCTTCATGGTCGCTGCTCTTGCTGTGGCCGCTATAGGTGTTTTTAGCAGTCCTGCTCAGGCATCTGTCTGGGATTGCACTTCTAATCACCTCTATACGGGTAACTGGGCGTGGGCCATTTGCGAGGGGGGAAGCGGAAGCTACCGCGTAGGGGCAAGGTGCAGCTCCCCGACCTATCCGTACACACGCACTATCTACGGAGAGTGGGTATCGCGTACCTCCGGCGGCGGCAGTGGACCTACCGCGGTGGTATATGGCGATGACTACAATTGCCACATCTTCGAGGCATGGGTAGCGATCTAAGGCTGTAGGGGCTGACCCCCGCCTACCAGTCCAGTCGTACGTGTTGAGGCCGATGACTGTCTGGTGCGCTGGCCCCCAACCAGCCCGTCCAGACCTGGGGCGACAACAGCAACGGCCGGCTCGGCAACGGCTCCACCACCGACAGCCCCTTCCCCATCGGCATCCGGACAGGAGTTAGCGGACTCACGTCCGTCTCCGCAGGTGTAGTGCACAGCCTCGTGGTCTGATCCTCCTGCCCGAGATCACCCCCCGTCCCCTTACGTGCGGCCCCGCCGGACTGGGCTCTCCCAGCGCAGCGCAGTAGAGAGGCCAACGCTTCCACCTGCCGCCCACGGCGAGGCCGCCTAACCCCGCCGGACATCTCCGCGGCGAGCCGAAACCCGAGAACGGCGGCGCCACCCGGCGCATCACGCCGAGCCACCGAACACCGCGACGGCCACCACCGGGAACGCGAGCACCGAACCGGCCACTGCCGGCCGGGCCAACCGGGCCGACCGGGCCGAACAACCAATCCGGTCAGCTAATACTCCAGTGACACTTCGCGATCTTGATGGACGCACGCCGCCGCGAACGCGATCCTGATCGAGGCCCAGCGCGGCGTGCCGATCGTGGCGCTGTGGGGCGGCGGGCTGCTGGCCGTCGGTCGACGGGCTGCGGTTCGTCGTCCCGGTCCAGACGATCAACGCTGCCCCATCGCCGAAGTACTTCGGCTACAAACGCGGCCTCACACTCCTCAACGCAGTAAATGATCAGGTGATGGGGATCGGGCAGATGGTCGTGCCCGGCATGCCGCGCGACTCGCTGTACATCCTCGACACCCTGATCAGCATCCTGGACCCGATCGACGACACCTATCGGCGCAAGCTGAACAAGCAGCTCACCGTCCAGGAGTCCCGGCACCGGCTCGCCCGCAAGATCTGCCACGGCGCAGGCGGCCAGATCCGCAAGACATACCGCGAAGGACAAGAAGATCAACTAGCGGCTCTTGGTCTCGTCGTCAACGCCGTCGCGCTGTGGAACTCGAAGTACCTGTCGGCCGCGCTCGACCAGTTGCGCGCCCAAGGCGTCCCGGTCAAGGATGAGGACGCCGCCCGGCTGTCCCCGCTCGGCCACGCCCACCTCAACGTCCTGGGCCGCTACTCCATCTCCTCCTCCGCCCCGGCCGAAGGCTTACGGCAGCTCGGTGAGATCCCAGACCTTCCCGACGGCGGCGTGGGCGAGGAAGGGGAGTAGACCCCGGGGCCGCAGATGCGGCGGGTGTACCTAGTGGCAAGATCCTCAACGGCAGACCGTGTCCGCGCGAGAATCGGCGCGTAGTCGTGAGACTTGTGCCTGGTCCGTCCTGCTGGCCTCCGGGCATGACTGCTGCTTGCCTGTGGTGCTTATGCCGGGGCGATACGTTCGCCCCGGCATAGGTTCTCTACTCGGCGTGCTCGACTGCGGCTTTCGGAAGTGCGAGCATCACGAGTGCCGTGATCAGGTAGAGCGCGGTGGAGACGATCAGGACGATGCTGAGCGCGTGACTGTAGTCGGGCAGCACCGGCGCTCCGGTGGCTGAACCGGTGACGGTGGTGAAGAAGATCGTGCCGAGAACGGCGATGCCGACAGCGCCGCCGATCTGGTTGACGGTGGAGAGCACTCCGCCTGCGGCGCCTGCGTTGCGTCCGGGGACGCCTGCGAGGACGACGTTGATGAGAATGGGTGCGGCGAGACCGAGCCCGAGGCCACCGATGAAGAGTGCGAGGGCGAGGAGCCAGTATCCGGGATCGTTGCCGTCCTTGACGATGAACCACAGGACGAGCTGAGATGCCGCGATGGTGAGCGAGCCGGTGATCAGGAGCGTTCTGCCCGCTTTGGCGGCGAGAGCGACGCCGAGGCCGGAGGTGATGATCGAGCCGAGCGCGTACGGGAGGATCACCAGGCCGGTCTCCCACGCGGTTCGGCCGGTTCCGTTCTGGAGGTAGACCGAGAGGGTGAGGAAGTACGACCCGATGCCGCCGAAAAAGAGCACCGAAGCGCTCAGGCCGACTGCGAAGGCGCGGATTCTCAGCAGAGCCGGGTCAAAGACAGGTTCGTTTCCGCGTCCGGTGAGGCGGCGCTCGTAGGCGAGGAAGATCGCGAGCACGATGATTCCGGCTGCGAGGAGGGCGTAGCTGGCCCAGGTCCATCCCCATGTCTCGGTCTGGATGATCGGCAGCAGCAGGAGAAGAATGCCCGTGGCCGCGAGGAGCGCGCCTGGGAGGTCCAGTCGCGCGGTCGAGGCGGAGCGGGACTCCGGCAGGACCTTCGCTCCGCTGATGAGAGCCAGGATCGAGACGGGCACGTTGATCCAGAAGATCGTGCGCCAGCCCAGGTCGAACAGGTTGGCGTCGACGAGCAGCCCGCCCAGCAGCGGGCCGGCGACCGAGGCGAGGCCCTGGACCGCTCCGTAAGCGCCGAACGCCTTGGCACGCTCGTCCGGAGCGAATGATGCCCGGATGATCCCGAACACCTGCGGGACCATGATTCCGGCGGTCAGTCCCTGCCCGGCCCGCATGCCGATGAGCATCCCCGGATCGACGGCCAGCGCGCACAGCGCCGAGGTGACCATGAACCCGGCCAGCCCGATCATGAACAGCCGTTTGCGGCCGTACTGATCACCGAGCCGTCCGCCGGTGATCAGGCCCGCGCCCAGGGCGAGGGTGTAGGCGGCGATCGTCCACTGGATCTGAGCGTCGCCGGCACCCAGGTCTTGGGCTATCGCCGGGGCCGCGACGGTGACGATCGTCGCATCGAGAAGGTCCATGAAGGAACCGAAGAGCACCACCAACAGCGCCGTGGTCGCGCCGGCGCTGGCGATGAGTGCCGGGGAAGCCTCAGTTGTGCGGATGCTCGCTCGGGGGTTCGATGAATCGGTCATGTCGGCCACCATCGCGGGCATAGTTGCCGTCGAGTGACCGCTATCGGTGAGAGAATCGGAGAATCATGGCTGCTACCTCCGCGCGGACGCTCAAGCTGCTGTCGATCTTCGGGATCGGTACGATCCTTACCGCCGAGGAGCTCGCCACCCGGCTCGGAGCGTCGGTGAGAACCGTGCGTCGCGATATTGATACGCTCCGGGACCTCGGGTACGAGATCGAGGCCGTCCGCGGAGCAGGTGGAGGATATCGGCTCGGTCGCGCTACCCGCTTGCCGCCGGTCGTATTCGATGAAGATCAGGCCGTCGCCACGGCCGTCGCACTCCAGACCGTGCCGACGGTCCTCTCCGGCATCCGCGAGAACGCGGCCCGTGCTCTCGCCACGCTGCACCAGGCGATGCCCACGCGCAGTCGCCTGCACGCCGAAGCGTTCACCGTCTCCTCAGCCCGCAACTACTGGGAGTTCCCCGCGCCACCGATCGACGCCGAGATCGTCCGCGCCGTTGGCAGCGCGATCAACCGGCAGCATCTCGTTCGCGTGGACTACACCGGTGACGGCGAACCCGCCACACTCATGCTGGAACCGCACGACCTCGTGGTCTGGGCCGCACGCTGGTACCTGGTCGCCTTCGAGCTGGATGCGGACCGATGGCGCGCGATGCGCATGGACCGCATCAAACCACACATGCCCACGCACACCCCCTTCGACCGACGTGACATCCCGCACGGCGATCCCGTCGCCTTCGTCATGACCGCACACGACCGCGGAGACGCCGCTGCCGAATGGCAATGCCGCGGCTCAGCCGTCGTTGCCCTGCCCGCCTCCACCGTCGCCCGGTTCGCCCCCGGCGGATCAACAGTCGGGTACGACACCGAAACCACTTGCCGACTCACACTCGGCGCATGGTCATGGCCAGGGTTGGCAGGACTGCTCCTCACCTTCGACGCCGACATCACAGACATCGAACCGGCCGAACTCAGGCAGGCCCTGCACTCCCTGCGCACCCGAATCAGCAAGGGACTCGGACCCGATCGACCTCGCCGGTGACCTGCACATCTGGCGTCCGCGTTCCCCATCAGCCGCTGACCTGACTGACCGGCCCGCCCGTCTTCTCGGCATCTCCCTACCGTTCTGAATGGAGGCATGCTACCGAGGTAGATCCCACGTACCTCCTCTACGAGACGACTCGTGAGGGGGACAGGCGTGAAGAGCGGAACCCGCGTCGGCTACGCCCGCTGCTCCATCGACGAGCAAGACGTCATCATCCAGGCCGGGCAGCTCCTGGCCTCGGTGTCCCGGAAAGCCGGATCTACATCGACCGCGGTTTCTCCGGCACCACCCGCCGTAACCGCGCCGGCCTCGACCAGGCCCTCGCCGCCGTGTGGGACGGGACGGTGTTCACCGTGATCACGTTCGACCGGTTCGCCCGCAACATGGCCGAGGCCAACGAGACCCTGACCGGCCTGTCCGGGCGTGGCGTCCTGTTCGGACTCGGCGGCTCTGTCTACGACTGGACCGACCCGTTCGGCCGGCTGTTCCTGTAGACTCTCGCCATGGTCGCCGAGTTCGAGGTCGACCTCGGGCGCCTGCGCACCCGTGAGGGCATGGCGCCGGCGAAGAAGAACGGCAAGCTCAAGGGCAAGCAGCCCAAGCTGCCCGAACCCGCCCGGCGCTCCATTCGCCGCCGCTACGCCGAGGGCGAGGTGTCCCTGGCCGATCTGGCCACCGAGTACAGCGTCGGACGCTCCATCATCCACCGCATCATCCACGGGCCGGAAACCTCCAGGTAGGGCGATCACACACCGAAGTCCGACGTCATACTTCGCTCAGGATCATTCTCAGCGCCAACGGCTTCAACCCCGAGGGAGGCCCAGAAGGGCGGCCGGAGCGTTCGCGCGAGGGTCGTACCGCGTGCTGCGGTTCAGCGCGACCCGAATATGATCACCCATTTATCTATACAACGCTTAGCGATATATATCGCATATGGCGCTACGTGAGCAGAGTTACCTCATCCTGTTGGCCCTGGCCGACGGCCCGCTCCATGGCTACGGCGTGATCAAAGCCGTCCGGGACCTGTCGGAGGAGCGAGTGCGGCTCGGTGCAGGCACCCTGTACGGTGCGCTCGACCGATTGTCGGGCGACGGCCTGGTGTCCGTGGTCAAAGAAGAGGTCGTCGCCGGCCGCCACCGCCGCTACTACGACCGGCCACGGCCACGGCCGCACCGTCCTGGCCGAGGAGACCTCCCGCCTGACACGCCTGGCCGCCACCGCCCGGCACCGTTTGTCCCTGCGGCCGGAGTGGGGAACGCGATGACCGGACACGAGCACCTCGCCGCCGAAAGCCACAGCGACGCCTACGCCGACCGCTGCCGCCTGCTGCTGCGCGTGGCATATCCGCCGCGCTTCATGCACGCGCGCGGCGAGGAGTTCCTGGGCACCCTTCTCGATCTGGCCGACCCCGGCCGGTCCCGGCCGGACCTGCGCACCGTGCTGGACGTGCTGCGCGCCGGCGCGGCCTGGCGCCTGCGGGAGCGCCCTCCCCTATGGCACTGGCTCTGCTACCGCCTGTTCGGCAAGCGACTTCCCTTGCGCTACCGCTGGTGGGTCCGTGACGACGTCCGTGGCCGGTTTTTTCTCCTGCGCCTTCTCGGGTCGTGGACATTCCTGGTTTTCCTGCCATGCACACTGGTGGACGGCCTCGGGTTGATCGGCGAGCCCGGCTCCTGGGGGCTCAAACTCGGCGCTCTGCTGGGCGCCTGCGTGACCGCCATTACCAGCCGCCGTCAGATCCGACGCGACTTGCTGGCCAAGCACCGGTTCAACTCCGACGGCACTCCTATCGCCCCGTAGCCTGCCGATGGCGAGCCGTAATGGCCTCTTCGCGTGCCCCTCAGATGATTATGTGTCTTTTGAGAGGGTCTGACATGCTTCCCCCGGCTGCGCCGAACCTGATCGCACGTCATCACCTTCAGCGTGCTGTCCGGTTCCGTTGCAGGTGCGCATCCGTTCTTCCTCGTCCCGGCTCCCGCGCTCCTATCGTTCAATCCTGCGTGGATCCTCCTCGACCCCCTAGCATGTGTCGATGTTTCACAAACCTGTGGGCGATCCCCGAAGCTCCCGAGCTGTCTATCCCGGAACGTTCGACCCCTTCACTGACGGTCATCGGGATCTCGTTGATCGGGCGCGGCGCTTGTTCGAACACGTAACGGTGCTGGTCGCGGTCAATGACGAGAAGCGGCCCACCAAGACGGGTGCGGAACGCGCGCTGGACATCCGTGCCACTCTCCCGGCGGACTGGAAGAACGTGACAGTTGCAGCCTGGAGCGGGCTGACAGTGGCCTACTGCCAGCAACACGGAGCCGGAGTGATCATCCGTGGCGTGCGGAACGCTATCGACGGAGTGCGCGAGTATCAGCTGGCCACCATGAACGAGACGCTGGGCATCACGACCTTATTCATGCCGGCTCGGCCCGAACTGGCGACGATCTCTTCGACCGCGGTCCGCGCGGCTGCGACCTCGAGGGGCCGGTAAGAATCCAGGGTCACGCGTGCGCGAGAGGCGCACCGTGGTCTCGTGACTTTTGTGACAGGACTACGCGCGTGCGTGAGCCGGCCTCCTGCCCGCCACGCGCTGGCCCGGTGGTCGGCTCCGGCAAGTGGGACGGCACCGCGTGGGACAAGGACGAGGTCAGCGACCACCTCGTCGAGCTGGCCAAGCAGTGGGTCCAGCGGGACGCCGGCCAGGCCGGACCGGAGCGGCTGCAGCGGGCGGCCGGCCCTCCACAGTGACCGAGGCCGTCCTGGCCACCGCCCGCGCCCGCCCCGCCCGCGGGGAGCCGGTCACCGCGATCGCCACGGCCCTCAAGGTCGGCCGCTCGACGCTGTATCGGGCGCTGGAAGGCGACGACCGCTCTCCCTCTGCCTGATCGCCGGAGCTCACTGGTCCGGGTTCTGCCAGCTGTCCACGAAGGCCTGCAGTGCGGCGCGCTGGCGCCGTTCCTCGGCGAGCACGGGGGTGGACCTGCAATGGAACCGGAACGCACGCTAAGCCGACTCCATTGCAGGTCCACCCCCGCGACGCGGCCGTGCCTCTGCCTCATGATCGTGAAGTCGATGCAGCTTCACTTCCCTTGTCACCTCAGAAGCCTCAGAAGCCGACGCGGGCGATGATCTCCAGGACAAACGGCGCGGCGACGACGAGGACGGCGATGACGATCAGCAGCGCGATCACGTTGCCGACGAAGCTCGACCGGCCGGACCGGCGCGCCAGCCGCGCCGAGTCCTGAGTGGATTGGCGCGCCCACTGGGCCGCCCTGGCCGCGTTCTGGTTGGCGTTCTGCTGGCTCTGCCACGACGAGAAGTTCGGGTTGGTCATGACGATCTTTCCTTTCGTACCGTATGGATCAGGTCGTTCATTGGGACGAGTCCCCGGCCGGACCGTCCTGCGACCTCCGTGCCGGGATGCATATTCGGATCGCGCCGACGAGCAGAGCGGCGCCGAGGGGCCAGCACCCAGGAGGTAGGGGGCTCCCGGATCGCCGGTGAGCGGGCCGAGCAGAGCGGCGAGCGCAATGACCGCTCCAGCCGCCGGCCGGACCAGTCCGGCGCGGGCGAGCCCGTACGCCAGCAGCGCGATGCTGACGGCGGCGGCATAGGCCAAGGCGAGCCACGGGACGGACTGCGCCGCGACCCACCGCCCGCCGGTGACCCGCAGCGTCGCCTCGACCATCCAGGCCGAGGCGACCACCCCGAGCAGGGCCAGTGCGACGGCGGCCCGCCCCCGTCCTGCGTGCCGCGCGACGTCGCGGTACACCGTCGCGGTCGCCGCCACCCCGGCCCATGCGCCGGCCCCCCACATCACCTCGGCGGATGCGGTCAGGGTCCCGGCGAGGCAGAGCATCGCCGAGGCCAGCAGCCCCAGCCCGCCGAGCGCCTGCGCTCTCATGTCCATCGTCAGGGCCGGCGGTGCGGGCTCAGCAGTGCTTGCTCAGCGACATGTGCTTGATGAGCGGGAACAGGTCGGCGTCGAACTCTGCCTCGGTGTCCTTGATCTGCCACCGGTACGGCTCGGTGTGGCTGGGCATGTTCTTGACGAACTTCGTCAGGTTCGTAGGGTTGGAGCGGGTGTGTCTCAGCCAGCCGAGCACGGCGCCGTTCTCATCCTTGATCTTCGCCCACATCAGCCAGGCGTCGTCGTCATCACTGCTGGTGACCGTGCCATCGAAGGAGGCCTTGCCGTCGGAGGTCAAGGTCCATCGGGCACCCGAGAACATCGTGCAGTCGCCCGCCCGCATCGTTCCGAAGTAGAAGGTCTTGGCGGCCAGGGCGGTGGTGCCCTGCGCGTGGGCGGTTCCGGTGGTGGCGAAGGTCAGCCCCGCGATCAGGGCCGCAGTGGTCGATATGGCGCCCAACATCCTTTGGGTCCCGCGCATGGGATCGTCCTTTCCTGAAGGTGGCTCGTCGATCAGTCACCCTCAGGGTGGGTGGTACCGCGTCCCGTCGTCATGGGTCCCGGGTCCCAGCCGATCCGGGAGGTTGTTCCCGGGCGCGGTGCCGGCGAAAGGGGGCGTTAGGAGGATTCGGGCGCTCCGCCGAGTCCCGCCTCGCGGGCCCGTACGATCGCCGCGGGCCGGTCGGCCAGCTGCAACTTGGTCAGTACGTTCGAGACGTGGTTGCGCACGGTCTTGCCGCTCACGCCGAGGCGCCGCGCGATCGCCGTGTTGTCCAGGCCCCGCGCGACCAGCCCGAGCACCTCATGTTCCCGCTCGGTGAGCTGCGGGAACGGGGAAGCCACGACGGCCTTGGAGAAGTGCGCGAGCAGCCGCGTCGCCACGCCAGCGCCGAAGACCGCCTCGCCGCGGGCGACCGCGCGGACCGTGGCCGTGATCTCCTCGGGGCCGGCGCCCTTGAGCGCGTAGCCGTGGGCGCCGGCCCGCAGGGCGGCCAGGACGTTCTCGTCGTCGTCGTACATCGTCAGGATCAGCGCACGCGTGGGCAGACCGGCGGCCCGCATCCGGGAGGTGACCGTGAGCCCGTCGCCGCCGGGCATGTTGACGTCGAGCACCGCGACGTCGGGCCGGTGCTCGATCGCCGAGCGCAGCGCTTCCTCGCCGGTCACGGCGACCGCGAGCACCGTCATGTCCTCCTCGGAGTCGAGCAGGGCCTGCAGACCCGACGCGAACACGGGGTGGTCGTCGGCAAGGATCAGCCGGATCATCGTGCCCTCCCAGACTCGCCCAGATCCGCCGGCAGGAAGGCGCGCACACAGGTGCCCCCCTCGGGCAGGGAGCATATCGACCATTCCCCGCCGACCTCGGCGGCCCGCTCCCGCATGGAACGCAGCCCCACCCCGGGCGCCCGCTCAGGATCGAGCCCGCGGCCGTCGTCGCGTACCGTCACCTCGACGCCGTCGGCCGCCAGCGCGATCTCGGCCGTGCAGCCGGTCGCGCCGCTGTGCCGGACCGCGTTGGTGATCGCCTCGACGGCGATCCGGTACGCCGCCGTCTCGACCGCGGCGGGCAGCGGCGGCAAGCCTTCCTCGCCGATGACCTCGATCGGCATCGCTCCCGCCAGGGTCGCTGCTCGGGAGCGTACCGCTCCGACGATGCCCAACTCGTCCAGCGCGGGCGGGCGCAGCGCCTCGACCAGGCGCCGGATGTCGGTCAGCGACGCGCTCGCCTCCGCGGATATCTCGCCGAGCAGGGAACGCGCCGCCGAGTCACCCGGTACGGCGCGGGCCGCCAGCGCGGCCTTGAGCCCGATCGCGGCCAGCGTCGGTCCCAGCCCGTCGTGCAGGTCGCGGCGGAGCCGGCGGCGTTCGTCCTCCCGTGAGGCCACCACCTCGGCGCGGGAGCGGGCCAGGTCGTCGTGCAGCCGTACCGCCTGCACCGCGCTTCCCACCTGCTGCGCCAGCGAGGCGATCAGGCTGAGGTCGATGGAGTCGAGCGGGTCGTCCGAGCCGCGCGCCGAGACCAGCAGGAGCCCGACGAGCGTCCCTTGGTAGCGCAGCGGCTCGGCGTGCACCTCGCCCGCCGCGACGCCGTGCCGGGCCGCCGAGTGGCGCTCGCCCGCGCCGTCCACCAGGTCGATCGCCACGTACGGCACGCGTAACGACCGGGCCACGGTTTCCACGATCGCCGGTAGCATCTCGGCGGGCAGCAGCACCGCCTGCAGCCGTGTCCCGAGGCGGGTCAGCGCCCCCTCCGGGTCGTGGCGGTCGCCGTACATCACCCGGTTGACGGTGCTCTGCGCCGCGTTGCGCAGCGGCGCCAGCGCGAGCGCCGCACTGGCCGCGGCGAGCGCGGCGGCCACGGTGCCCGACAGCCGCAGCACGCTGACCAGTAGCGCGACCACGGCCGCATACCCGGCGAGCAGGATCGCGACCACGGTGGCGTACACCAGCGAGCGGTTGGCCAGCCTCTCGATGTTGAACAGGCGGTGGCGGCGCAGCGCGACCCCGATCCCGGCCACGAACGGCAGTCCCGACAGGCCGAGCGCGCCCCACGGCAGCGGCTGCATTCCGGTGATCAGTTCCGGGAGGTGCCAGCCCGCGATGCCGAGTACGGCCGCGGCCGCGCCGCCGCCCAGCATCCAGCGCATCCGCCCGCGCATCAGCGGATCCGGGTTGCCGCGATAGCTGATCGCGCCCCAGACCGTCCCGGCCACCAGCACCAGCGCCACCACCGCCGTCTGACCGCTGTGCAGCAGGCCGAGCCACCGCAGCGCGTCAGGCGCCATCAGCGCCGCGACCCCGCTCCACGCGGCCATCGCGGCCAGGGGCGCGGCGTACGCGACGGCGATCGTCTTCTGGGTACGGGGCGACAGAGGCTGACGAGCCGTGAACGCGAGCACGAAGGCCAGGAACGCTCCCCAGCCGATGGAGTACGACACGATCGCGTTGATGTGGAACAGCCAGAGCTGAGGGCCGCCGGTGGCCAGCGCGAGTACGGGCAGCCCGACGGCGACGGTGAGCGTGCTGCCCAGCAGCCCGGCCGCGAGCACGAGCAGCGGGGCCGTCGCGGGCGCCTCGGGCCGTCGCAGGTACAGCGCGGCCGCCAGCCCCGCCAGCGCGAGGACGAACACGAGATTGCCCCAGCCCTGCACGAGCAGCGGGTACGGATCGGGCCGATCGACGCGCACCGCCACGACCGCGTCCTCGCCGGCCACGCCGTACGGGACGCTGGCGCCCAGGCCGGGACGAGAGACGGCGCCGAGCCCGTCGGCCAGGCGCTCGCCCGCGACGGCGATCACCAGGTCCCCGGTCCGCAGCCCAGGCCCCGAGGGCGCGGCCGGCACGTCCACCACGACGCCGTCGAGACGCCACGTCGACCAGCCCAGCCGCACGACGCTGCCGTCGGACGGCGCGTCCAGTGAGACGGCGGTCGCGACGACGCCCAGCACCACCAGGACGGTCGCGACCCCGGCCGGAACCCTGCGCGACCGTCGCGCCGAAGCCAACCAGGACAGCCGCGTGGACACACCCCCATCCTCACCGACAACCGGCCGCGAAACCACCGGCCCGCCGGACAGGATCGTCCTGAGCCAATGATGGCCCGCCGACCGGTAGGTCACAGGTCGAGTTGGAGTGTCACGATCTTGTGAGTCGGCCGGTAGCCGAGCGTGTCGTTGAGGGCGCGCATGTGGTGGTTGCTGTCGGCGGTGTCGGTCAGCAGGCCGTCGATGCAGGGGTGCCACCGGAATGCGGCAGATTCGGGCCGTCGAGCCTCCGACCTGCGATGTTGCAAGCCCAGCCATCCGGCGTCCAGGAACGTACACGTTTTCGGACGCTCGGGTGGCCTGCGGGAACACCGTCCGGTAACCCTTGTCCAGAAAGTCTCCGCGCTCGTTATGTCCTTTGGCGGCCCGTGCCAGCCGTATTCCGGTGGCCCCCCTGGGTCCTACTGGTGACGTTCCGTGCTTCTCGGCGGCGCAGCGGTTCAGCTGCGGAACCCGCGGAAGACGCCGTCCGTATCGGCGCTCTCGGCGAACTCGCCGAAGTCCATGTTGCCGATGGAGAGGTTGGCATGAATCGCGGGGAGCTCGGAGGGGATGACGCGCATTTCCCATTTGCATTCCAGCTCGATGACCAGGAACGGCATCTCCTGCGAATCGATGGTGACCTTGTCGGCGATGACGAAGAGCGGGTCCTTGTAGCCGTCCGGGAGCAGGGCGAGGAACTGCTGCGAGGTGAGACTTGATAGGCAGGGTCCTCGACGACTCAGGTGGCCGACGCCCGCGCCCGCTCAGCCGATGTCGCCTCCCGGCGCCGGCACGATCTCGGTCCCCGGCGCGGCCACGGCCGGTAGGCACACTCAGTCCTACCGTTATCCGTTGGGCATGGCAGCCGAGGCCGTCAAGATCGTGTTTGCATGCCATACATGATCATTCTTAGCGCCAACGGCTGTCCGTCAGTATCGACCCCGCTCTCACGCGGGGTAGGAGACGCGGCCGGCGTCCGCCGGACAGTCTCGTTGGGAGTCCGCAGCCGCGCGGTGGACAACGAGGTGAACGAGTACGGCAATGACGAACTGATAGTCCTGCTCGACAACGGCGCCACCCGTGCACCTGGCGTGGGGTGGGTATGGTCTGGCGTGGCAGTCCATGGTGGACCTCGCCGGGGCCATCAGCCTGGCGGCAGATGAGGCACAGGTCACGGAGGAAGCGGAGACCGGTGCCGCGTTCGTCTACCCCGCCGGCGGCGGCGCTTCCAGCTACGACGATGAACTTCCGGCCTGGCTCTAACGCATCGAGCAGCGCCCGTTCACTGCGTGGCCGGTTGGCCCGGAACCTCGGCCGCGGCCCGCGCCGCCCGAGCCGCCGTGGTTGACCGGACTCCCAGCGCAGCCTCCATCCTCCTCGCCCGGCACCGACTAGATCACCGCTCTACTGTGATGGAGGGCGGCATGCGGAAGAAAACACACTGACGGCCGCAACGCTCCACAGCTCAGCTATCTGACCAGGCCGCGGCGGCGGCCCGACCGTCCGCAAGAAAAGGCGTCACCTGCGCCTGCACCCCCTCAGGCGTGTTGGTCGATCTGTGATCGGAGCCGCCGGAAGAACACCCGTACGTCGCCGACAAGCAGTTGTGGCTGTTCCATGGCCGCGAAGTGCCCGCCCCGGTCGTATGTCGTCCACTGCACGATGTTGTTCGTCCGGTCGGCGATGTGGCGCAGCGGAATGAAGTTGTCCCGGGGAAAGTCGGCCAGCGCGGTCGGCGTGGTGGACGGCTCGGGCGGCATGCCCCAGTAGTCGGCGTGCGCCCGCTCGTAGTAGATGCGAGCGGACGAGCCAGCCGTGCCGGTTAGCCAGTACAGCATCACGTTGGTGAGCATCTGGTCGCGGTCGACGGCGTCCTCCGGACGGTCGTGGGAGTCGGTCCACTCCTTGAACTTCTCAGCGATCCAGGCCAGTTGGCCTACCGGTGAGTCGGTCAGTCCGTAGGCAAGTGTCTGCGGCCGGGTGGCCTGGATGTCGGCATACCCCTGACGGTCCCGGCTCCACACCTGCATGCGCTCCCAGGAAGCCAGGGCGCGCTCGCGCTCGTCCGGACTCAGCGCGTCCAGCTCGTCTGCATCGGGTTGGTGCGTCGGGGCCGCGTTCGGCAGTAGGTTCAGATGTACGCCGATGACGCGGTCGGGCCGGGTGCGGCCCAGCTCCCGGGAAATGCCCGCTCCCCAGTCGCCGCCCTGCACCCCGTAGCGCTCGTAGCCGAGGCGCTCCATCAACTCGGCGAACGCGGCCGCCACGCGCTTGAACTCCCAGCCGGTATCCCTGGTCGGACCGGAAAGACCGAACCCGGGGATGCTCGGCAGCACGAGGTGGAAGGCATCGGCGGAGTCGCCGCCGTGCGCGCGCGGATCGGTGAGCGGGCCGGCAACCTCGGCGAACTCGACGATCGAGCCCGGCCAGCCATGGGTCATGAGCAGCGGGGTCGCGTCCGGTTCCGGGGAGCGGATGTGCGCGAAGTGGATGTTGGCCCCGTCGATCGTGGTGGTGAACTGCGGCCACTGGTTCAGCTTGGTTTCCGCGGCCCGCCAGTCGTATTCGTGCCGCCAGTACTGCACCAGTTCCACAAGATAGTCACGCGGGATGCCGTACGACCAGCCCACCCCGGGCAGCTCGTCCGGCCATCGGGTGCGGTCAAGACGCTCGTGGAGGTCATCCAGGTCGCCTTGGGGGATGTCGATACGGAAAGGACAGATGTTCTCGTGAGCCAACGTCATCATGCTTGCGTATGTTATGTCCGGGCCCCAAGCCAAATCCGCTTACAAAATGAGGGAAAGCTCTCGGTCGCGGCACGGCGGAACCCGTGTACCGGTTTCTGAACGACGAGCACGTCGAAGAGCGCAGGCCGAGGTTGATCCACAGGTCGCGCACGCAGCCGGCCCGGCCACAGGAGCGGGCAAAGAGCAGGCAGCCCGAGGAAACGATTCATCGCATGGCGACGTCGGCTCCGCCCCGGGTGAGAACGTCGATCAGGCCGTGCAGGGTGATCGCCGGGCCCCAGGCCCGTTGGGCGTAGGCCGGGCGACCATAGCTCGAGATGACTCACACCGCGAGTCGCCACACGTCGCCGTCGCGGCGGATCAGCCCGTCCGTGGTCAGGGCGTCGAGCATCCGCATCCGCACCCCGGGCGGCAGGGAGCCCAGGTGCTGGTCGATCTGGCGGCTGGTGAGCCCGTGCGGTGCCGCCTCGCTCAAGACCCTCCGCTCCCGAACGTGTCCCCAGACATCCGAGCACGTTGTGGTGTCAAGCGATGGCTGCCAGGCGAGGTGGAAACGCGACGGACTCGTCGTAGGTTCGGCGCTTTTGGAGACAGTGATAGAGGCAGCCGATCAGGCGGTTGAACAGGTGCCGTAGAGCTGCGGTATGGGCGTCGTCGGCTGCTTTGCGATGGTCGTAGTGCGCCCGCGCCCCCGGTGAGGGCCGTAGTGCGGCCAAGGCCCAGATGTAGCCAGCGGCGGCCAGACGGTCGTTCTTCACCTTGCGGGTCATGATGTGCCGCGACTTGCCGCTGGCTCGGGTGACCGGCGCCGAGCCGGCATACGCCTTCAGGCCGCGAGCATCGGCGAAGCGGGTCCGGTCGTCACCGATCTCGGCCAGGACGCGGGCACCGACCAGCGGGCCGGCCCCGGGAAGCCGGTGATGATTTCGGCGTCGGGGTGCTGGGTGAAGGCCTCCTCCACGAGGGTGGCCAGGTTCTGCTCGGCTGTGCAGGCCGCTTCGAGCTGGCCGAGCAGCGCGGTGAGCTGGTGGCCCATGGCCTGCTCGACCAGATCAGGGAGACGCATGTGTTCGGCGCGGAAGATCGCGTGAAGGCGTTCGACGTCCTGGTCGACGTGGCGGACTCGCCCGGCCCGTTTGAGCGCGGCCCGCAGTTGCCCGCGGGTCAGGACGGAGTCGGCGGGCAGCGGCCGGTGCGCGGCCATGTCGGTGCGCAAGATATTGGCCAGGGTCAGCACGTCCTGCTCGTCGGATTTCTTGCGCGCGACCCCGTGCCGGTCTCGATAGCGCGAGACCGCGTAGGGGTTGATGGCGAACACCTGCCGCCCGGTGGCGCGCAGGCAGGCCACCAGCAGGCCGTGCGGCTTTTCGATCGCGACCGGGATCGGGTCATCCGGGTGGTCGCCGACGCCGGCCAGCAGCTCCAGCAGCGCGCGCAGGCCTGCGGCGTCGTTGCTGATGCGGGCCTTGGCGACCCGGACGCCGGTGTCGTCGACGATGGCGATGTCGTGGTGGTGTTCGGCCCAGTCGATCCCGCAAAACAGCTTCGCCAAGGTTCCTCCAAGGACAGACAGCCGGTCATCGGCGCGGCTCAAAACCGCAGCGGAGACGCGCGGCCCGCTAATCGAAGGACTCGCCGGTCCGACATCCGATCAGCCGTTCGCGACCCCAGCGATCCACGGGGCCTCCCTCTGCCGCAAGAGCTCACCGGCTCGGCCGCGTTGGGGAGATCGGCCCCGCAGACGGGCTCGAACCACGAACGCCACGCTCGTCGAAAAGCCGTGGTCGTGGCGGGCGAATGCCGGGAGGGCCGGTCTGGGGATAGGCATCCAGTGCCCTCGCCAAGTCAGGTTCTGAGCCTGGCGCCTGCTCACAACATGCGATTAGCCGCCAGGTAGCTGATCAACGCGGGTTCTCCGGGACGGTCCTGGCGAGGCGAAGCGAGAGTGGGTGTGGCTCTTTTCAAGTGAGATCGCGAGTCAGCGTGGAGGTGACCCCGCTGCGACGACCCGGAGGAGAAGGTCTTTCACCTCCACTCGATGGTGTGATGCTTCGTGGCGCACTTCTGCCTCATCGGAGCTGAGGCATGATCGCCGTCATGGCCCCTGGTCACGGTGGACGCTGAACAAGGAGACCCCATGGCGATTTCCGCCTATCTGAAGTGGCTACGGCAGCGCGTAGGTCATGCCCTGGTGCTGATGCCGGCGGTAACAGCCGTCATCGTTGACGACGAGGGTCGCATTCTGCTGGCAGAGGACATCGGCACCGGCTGGTGGACCCTGCCCGGCGGGTCGATCGATCCTGGCGAACGGCCGGCGGACGCTCTCGTTCGGGAGATGCGGGAGGAACTCGGCGTTGACGTTGAGCCGACAGCCGTACTCGGGGTGTTCGGTGGTCCCGAGCTCGTCATCGAGTATCGCAACGGTGACCGCGTCGAATATGTGACGACAGTGTTCGCCTGCCGGATCGCCGCCGGTGATCCGATGGCTGATGGGGAGGAAGTGGCCCGGTTTCGCTTCATCGTCCCTGGCGATCATGAAAGGATGCGCGTGGCGCCGTGGGCGCGTCATGTCCTGGCCCGGATCGATCTGGGCGCATCCGAGGCCCGGTTTGATCCTCCGCTGTCCTCCGGTCTCCCATAACCAACGGGGCGATTCCTAGACAGGTCGGCGGGATCACGGTGGGGCTTCTTCACCCACCCGAGCGGAGGGCCTCCGGGCATGTCTCAGGCGGTCGAAACACCGGAAACTCGCTATGGTGCCCAATGATGTCCCCGAAGTGATCAATGCCGACGTAGGCTCGCCACTGACCGCAGGTCCGATTTGTGAAGGATTGAACGCTGTGACGACGCCGCCAACTTCGTCCGCCGCGCTGAGCGCGTCCAAGGCCCGGTGATCCGCAAGCGCGCCGCGCGGCCCACGCGGCGAATCGACGTGGCCCGCCTTCCCGAGGACATCGTGGCTCTCATCGACACCCTCCAGCCCGGCGAGAACCTGGTCATCACGCGGGACGGCCAGTCGATCGCGATGATCTCCAGCACCATCGACGTGCTCCAAGGCGCCATCGTCGATCGCGACACGCCAGAGGAGGCCAACGACCAACCATCGATCGACTACGACAATGTAACCGTCGTCGCCACCGCGATGAAGCTGTCGACGGCGGCCCGGGTGTCGCTGTCCACCCAACTGGGGGTGGACTACATCGTGCTCGACATGCACGCGGCTCCCGCGACGGCCGACGTGCTGCTGGCACCGCCGGGCAGCCCGCAGTTGATCGCCAGTCTCCGATCAATGTTCCCAAAAGCTCGTGTCATCATCACCGAAATCGAGGACCATGAGCTCGGAGTCAATTACCACGGCCCGGTCCGACGCCTGCTCAACGCCGGCGCCGATGCATACCTGCCCGCGACGAGCGTCCCTCGTCTGGCCAGGCAGCTCGATTACACGCTCACTCATGGGCTTCAGCTCACTGGCGGGATCGCCACGCCACTGGAGATCGCACCGGCCACGGAACCACCAGATCCCAAAGATGCCTGACCCCGCTGCTCCTCAACCCCGGACATGTCACATCCCATGGGGGCAGATCGTCTAGATGCCATGGTGAGAATTCTGGTGACGGGCGGCAGCGGCAGGCTCGGCCGCGCCGTACTCGAGCGAATGTCAGGCGGCATCGGGCGGCGCGCCAGGTCGGCGGAGGTTCCGGCGGCGATCAGATCTGCTGCGGTGTCGTGTCGGCCGTGTCAGTACGGCAATGGCCCCGTATCAATGCGGTCGGCGACGGTGAATGTCATGGGGTGTTCAGCGATTGCGGCTTTCGCGGCTGGGTTCGTGGTCGCTGGTGCTTCTGCCGCGTCCGCGGGCCGGGGGAAGTCGGCGGTCGCAATCTTCGGTGGGTTGACGCGGGCCGTCTTCTCATAGGGGTAGGCCGCGGACTCGTTCACAAGCAGTGGTCAGGTCGCCTGCATCCACACGGTTGCGATCCCGGCTTACGCCCAGCTATTCAGTATTGCTAGATACCGGTAGTCAGTGTTACTGTATACCGGTAGTCAGCAACATTGAGTAGCTGAAAGGGGGTGTTCCATGGGCAAACAGATGACGGAGATGCTCAAGGGAACGCTGGAGGGCATCGTCCTGGCGATCCTGTCCGGCCGGTCCGCGTACGGCTACGAGATCACGGCGTGGCTGCGGGATCAGGGCTTCTCCGACATCGCCGAGGGCACCATCTACGCGCTGCTGGTCAGGATCGAGCAGCGCGGCCTGGTCGACGTGGAGAAGGTCCCGTCCGACAAGGGGCCGCCGCGCAAGGTGTACTCCCTGAACGCTCAAGGACAGGAATATCTCGAAGAATTCTGGAGGACCTGGAGCTTCCTCGCAGAACGGCTCGAACAGCTCCGCAAGGGAGGTAGATGACCATGTCCGACGCTGAAAAGGGCGGCTTCCTCACAAAGGTGATCGGCCCCAAGCGGCGGTGGTGGCAGTACAAGGCGCGCAAGGAGCAGCTTCCGCCGAACTACCGCACGGCGGTCGAAGCGATCGAGCGGTACCTGATGCACTTCGTGCCGACCGACGGCGACAGCAATGCGTCGATGTTCGAAGACCTCGCCGACCTGTTCGAGCAGGCCGCAGCGGACGGGACGCCGATCCGCGAGATCGTCGGACAGGACCCGGTGGAGTTCGTCGAGGCGTTCGTCCAGAACTACTCGGAGGGCGGCTACGTCCCCGCCCGTGCGCGGAAGCGGCTGACCGACGCCATCGAGCGCGCCGCCGGCGAAGACACCGGAAAAGAAGACAAGACAGTCTGATAACGACACAGCACATCGTGCCCGGGGCCGAGTACCACTTTCATCGGCTGTCTGCACTACGCGGCCACGGGGTCATGCCCGGTCGGCTACTTCTCACCGCGGGTCAGCGGCCGCCTCAAGACGGTGACGGCCCAGTATCAGAGCGGTTGGCGATGGTGGATGCCATGAACGGTTCAGCGATCGCACCCTCGGGGCTGTGAACCGAGCCACGCCGAGCTCACCCCCGACCCTCGTGCGGCGCTCATGGCAGCCATGAGCGCCACGCCGGGACGGGCTTTCGCAAGATCGAACACTGTATGTAAGGAGATTCATGATGGGAAAAGGCAACAGCGGTTTCTCGGCAACGGGACTGCGCAGACTGCGTGAGGTGCTGGCACGGCATGTCGAGTCCAAAAGGATTCCCGGGCTGGTCGCCCTGGTCGGCCGGGGCGGTGAGACGCACGTCGAGGCGATCGGGACGATGCGCCACGACGGTGGCGTGCCGATGTGCCGCGACACCATCTTCCGGATGGCCTCGACGACCAAGCCGGTCGCGGTGGCGGCGGCGATGGTCCTGCTGGATGAGTGCCGGCTGCGGCTGGATGACCCGGTCGATGAGTGGCTGCCCGAACTGGCCGACCGGCAGGTGCTGAAGCGGGTCGACGGCCCGCTGGACGACACCGTGCCGGCGCGGCGGCCGATCACCGTACGGGACCTGTTGACCTCCACGTTCGGGCTCGGCATGGACATGACGGCGATGGGCTCCCCGATGATGGCCGCGTTCTTCGAGCAGGGGATCTACGGCCAGGAGGACGGATGGCTGTTGCCGGCACCGGAGCCGGATGAGTGGATGCGCCGCCTCGGCACGCTTCCGCTGGCCTACCAGCCCGGAGAGCGATGGCAGTACAACGTCAGCAATGACGTGCTCGGCGTGCTGGTGGCCAGGGTCACCGGCCAGTCGTTCGAGGCGTTCCTGCGCGAACGCATCTTCGATCCGCTGGGCATGAAGGACACCGCCTTCCACGTGCCCGCCGACAAGATCGACCGGCTGCCACCCCTGTACGCCCCCGATCCGCAGACCGGAGAGTTCCTCGTGGCGGACGCGGCCGAAGGGGGACACCACAGCCGGCCTCCGGCGTTCCCGTCAGGCGGCGGCGGACTCGACTCAACCGTCGACGACTACCACGCCTATTTCCGGATGCTGCTCAATAAGGGCATGCACGACGGCCAGCGGATCCTGTCCCGGCCCGCCGTCGAGCTGATGACCACCAACCGCCTCACGCCCGAGCAACAAGCCGCCCGAGAAACCTGGGGCCGCAACGCCGCCCATCTGGGTTACGGCCTGGGGCAGCACGGCAGCTGGGGCTTCGGGATGGCGGTGCGCACCTACCGTGGTGACTACGCGCCCATCGGCCAGTTCGGCTGGGACGGCGGAACCGGCACCACTACCTACGCCGACCCGGACAACCAGCTCGTCGGCATCCTGCTCACCCAGACCGGAATGTCCACCCCGGATTCGGCGCGGGCCATCCACGACTTCTGGACCACGCTCTACCAGGCAATCGACGACTGACCCGTCTCCCTGGTCGAGGTCGGTCCGGCAGAAGACCTCAACCATGCTCCGGCCTTCGACGCCACCACGTTCTGCGATCACCTTCGTCTACTACAGCACGGCCGACGAACACGTGCGCCGCCTGCTCACCCGGGGCCTGCATCACGCCGACCACATCGATAGCGACATCGACCGCGACGACCTCGGCCACGCACCCGCCTCGGTCTGTCGTTAAGGAAGCTGTCATCAAGTACAGGCGAGCGTGTTGAGCCTGGTCAGTGAGGTCTTCGTCGGCTTCTTGCGGATCTTTCGCGGAATCCGAGACGAGCCCGGTCGCGTACGGTCAGTATTGATTCGGTTTCGGGGGTCGTCCGCAGTGGTCAGGTGACCGCCAGCCCGCGAGAAAGCCGGATGCGACGTGACGCGTGTCGTCGATGAAGACGAGTCGGCCGGGAACTGGACGCTCCTCGATGAGGAGATGGAACTGCTGGCGGGGCGGCGCGGGCCGACGAAAGAGGTGTTCAAGTTCGGTGCGATCGAGGCCGTCGGCCTACCCGAGGGCGTGTCCGACGATGTCGCGCCGGGTGTGCTGCCGGCCGGGCGGGCGCGGGTCGTGGCCGAGGCGCCCAGTCATCTGCGCGCATCCGGAGGAGATCAAGGTGACGTTGCTGGCGGCTTATCTGTACTGCCGCCAGCGGGAGATCATCAACGCCTTGGTCGATCTGCTGATCACCACGGTGCAGCGGATCAATGCTCGCGTCGACACCAGGGTGACCGAGGAGTTCGGGGGACATCCTCGGGAGTCGCGGGCCGTACCACGCCGGGCGGGCGCGGCTGACGTCAGTCAGCTCGCAAGAGGGTGTGCAACTCGGCGGTTTCGAGGATGTGGGCCCGTGAGGGAAAGACCTGATGGAGCAGGACGTCGTGCGCTTCGGGGTCAGGGTCGGCGATGCCGTCGGCCAGGACGTAGAGCTGGTAGTCGCGGTCGGCCGCGTCGAGGACGGTGGACAGGACGACGCCGCTGGTACTGATGCCCGCGATGATCAGAGTGGTGATGCCGCGTTCGCGCAGCCGCTGATCGAGGTCGGTGGTGGATAGGCCTCCGTAACGGATCTTACGCACGATGATGTCTCCGTCCTGGGGAGCGAGACGTTCGTGGATAGCGGTGTCAAGGTCTGCGTGGTGCATGAGACGGTGCTGGGCGATCGGTGCGAAAGACCTGTTGGTGGGCGGGATCGCAGCCCAGTCGGCCTCGGTGAAGCCGACCCGGACATAGGCGACGGTGCCGCCCCTGGCGCGAACGTCGGCGATTACCTTTTCCACGCGTCCCAGCAGGGCTTCACTGTCGCTTTCAGGTAGCAGCGCGAGGATCGCGGGCTGATAGTCCATGACGAGCAGGGCGGTGTGTGCGGGGTCGAGCGCGGGGGCGGTGCTCATGCGAGTGTTTGCCTTTCCGGTGGCGCCTGGTCGGCGTTCTTGAGTTGGGGCGTGCGGTCGTGTCGGGGGAGGAGGAGCGAGGTCGCCAGGAGGAGGAGACCGGCGATCGCGATCGCGGTGCGGGGACTGGTGAGGCCGGCCAGCGGGCCCCACACGCCGGTCATGACTGCGATGGTGGCTTTACTGGTGATCGACCAGGCAGACAGTGCGCGGGCGACGCGGTCCGACGGGAGCTGTTCGAGCCGGTAGGTAGCGAATACCGGGTTGAACACGCCCATGCAGGTGATCAGCCCGAGTTCGACGGCGATGACGAGGAAGAGCCCGGTGGGGCCGGGGCCGATGAAGGCCAATCCGAGTGGCCAGCACGCGCGCAGCGTCCCGGCGGTGAGCATGACCTTGTGCTGTCCGAACCGTGCGAGGAGCGGGCGGGCCAGTCGCGAGCCGATGAGGCCGCCGATGCAGGGGACGCCGAAGGCGAGGCCGTATTGCCAGGGTGCGAACCCGAGGTCGCCGAGCATGAGAACGGCGAGCAACGGCAAGGCTGCCATGATCAGGCCGTTGACCAGGACAGTGTTGAAGAACAACGGGCGCAGCGCCGGGCTGGCGAGGATGTACCGCCATCCCTCCAGCAGGTCGCCGGCTCCAGGCCGGGACGGTGCGGCGGTTCGCGCGGGCCGTGGCTCCCGCCCGCCGATGGCGCGGATCCCCGCGGCTGAGAGGAGGAAGCTGACCGCGTTGGCCGCCACGCTCGTCACCGGGCCCACCAGCCCGATCGCGGCGGTACCGAGCGGCGGCCCGAACGCGGTGGCGGTCCAGGTCGTGGCCTCGAACCGCCCGTTCGCAACGAGCAGGTCCTCGGAGCGGACGAGTGCCTTCAGACATGCTCCGCTCGCAGCGGTGAAGGCGATGTCGGCCGCGCCGACAACGACCGCCACAACCAGGAGCTGAGCGAAGCTCAACCAGCCGAGCACGTAGGCGGCGGGAACGCTCATCAGCGCCGCGAACCGGATCAGGTCCATCGCGATCATCACCGGCCGTTTGCGCCGGAACTCCACCCACGGCCCGAGCGGCACCGCGACCACCGCCCCGACCGCGAGCCCCGCGGCGGCCAGAACCGACACCTCGGTAGGTCCTGCGTCCAGAGTGAGAATCGCGATCAGGGCGAACGCGTCGAACGCGAGCCATGTGCCGAACGTGCTGACCGCATATGCGGCCCAGAACCACCTGAACCGCCGCCCCAGCGACCTTCCCAACGCGCACCCCGCCATCTCTAGGAAACAACCATCCGTTGATTTGAGAGATCAAAACGCGCAGCTAGTAGGCGCGTCAAACAACCGGCTGACCGAAGGCGCACAACTGTGAGTTGTGTACTAAGGTCGGTGGGCGTGGATCTCGATGCTGTGCGCACGTTCGTCGCCGTCGTGGACACCGGCCAGTTCCAGGACGCCGCCGCCGAGCTGGCGGTCACCCAGCAGGCCGTCTCCAAGCGCATCGCCGGGCTGGAGAAGGACCTCGCAGTGCGGCTGTTCACCCGCACTGCGCGCGGGGCCCGGCTCACCATCGACGGGCAGGCGTTCTTGCCTCACGCGCGCGAGCTGCTGCGCGTCGCCGAGCGCGCGGTCGCGTCCGTGCTCCCCGGCAGCCGCCCGCTGCGCGTCGACGTGATCGCCTCGCGCACCGCGGCGTCGGGTCTGATGCGCGGCTTTCACCGTGCGCACCCCGAGATCGAGCTCGACGTGGTGATGCTGTTCGATGTCGAGACGGCTGTCGCCGCCATTCGGTCCGGTGCGATCGACGCGTCCTTCCGGGCCGTGGCCGTGCCCGGCCGGCCCCTTCCTGAGGACATCGAGTCCGTCCGGGTGCTCGACGAGCCGCTCCAGCTCCTCACCGGACCCGCCCACGCGCTGGCCGGCGCTCGGTCGGTGACCGTCGCTCAGCTCGCCGGGCATCGGATCTGGATGCCCGGCATCGTCCCCGGTACCGAGTGGGCCGCCTACTACGACGATCTCGTCGCCGAGTTCGGCCTCACCATCGAGGCGACCGGCCCCAACTTCGGCTCCGACGCGCTCCTCGACACCATCGCCGACACCCCGGCCTTGGCCACTTTCATGGGCGAGCAGACCCGCCTGGTCTGGCCCGCCGACCACGGCCTGCGCCGCATCCCGGTGACCGGCCCGACGCCCGTCTACCCGCACTCGCTCCTGTGGCACCGCGACAACCCCCACCCAGGGCTGGCCACCCTCCGTGCCCACCTCGGCGCCGCAGCGGCCGGCCACGACGCCGCCGGGACCTGGGCGCCGGGCTGGGTGATTCGGCGCTGAACGCCGCCGCGTCTGCGATCATCGTGGCCGGAACGCCTGCGACATCACCGACGCCGAGCGCCCGCTCGGCGCGCAACTTTGCCTCCCGAGCCGGCCTCGGTGCTGCTCGCGGATCAGGACCTGTACGGCTGCGCCCTCGGAGTCATCTGAGCCCCCGGCGATAGCCGCGGGGGGACAGCCCGAACTCCTGGCGGAAGGCGCGGCTGAAGTGGAAGGGGCTGACGAAGCCCGAGGCCGTGGCGATCTGGGCGATATCCAGGTCCGTGGCCTCGAGCAGGCGGGCGGCGTGCCGTACCCGGGCCTCGCGGACGGCGCGCATCGGCGTGCGGCGGGTCTCGGCGGCGAACAGGTGGGCGAAGCGCGACGGCGACAGGGCGACTGCCGCGGCCAGTGACGCCACCGAGTGGCGCGCGCCCGGCTCGGCGGCGATGAGCGCCAGCGCCCGCGCCACCCGCGGGTCGCCGGGCTCTTCTCCCGCCCTGGCCGAGGACGTGGCCAGCACCAGGACCTCCTCCAGCGCGCCGAGCACCAGCTCACGCGCGGGGGACGCCGTCGCGACCGCCGTCGCGACGGCGTCCCCCGGTCCTTGCTCTGGGTCGGGAACGGGTGCTGGGTGCCCGGCGGGCAGGCGGGCGTCGTGGTGCGCCCGGTGGAAGGCCGACACGATCCGCGGGTGCAACGCGGCGGGCACGCCCGCCACCAGGTGGAACCCGGGCACCAGCGTGTACGGCGCCAGCCACCCCGACCAGGAGGGCCGGGGCTGGAAGTGCGCCCACCAGAAGCGCCAGCGCGCGTGCCCGGGCGCGACCCGGTAGTGCTGCGGCGCCCTGGATCCCAGCACGACCAGGTCGCCTGGCCGGGCCAGGCACGCCGTACCCGACTGCTCGACCGAGCCGGCGCCGGCCTGCGTCCACATGAGCAGCCAGCTGGGCGAGCCGGTCGAGCGGCGGATCGCGTAGCCGGGCGGCTTGTCGTGGTGGCCCACGATCATCAGCTCGGCAGCAGGAACAGACATGTTCTCAGCGGTCACAGACATACCCTTCCCCAAGCGGGCTCCCTACCGTGAGAGGTATGAGGCGCAACGAGTTCGAGGAACGGGGCTACGTGATCGTGCCCGCCCTGCTGTCACCTGACGAGGTGGCCGAGCTGCGGGAGGAGTTCATGGCCCTGCACGCCAGGGGTCCCATTCCACGGCATTTCACCCCGACCCCGCAACAGCCGGGCCGGCCGTACGACGTGCTGCGCGACTACCCGCGCGTCATGCACCCGCACCAGGTCAACGACGTGGCCCTGCGCTACCTGCTTGACGCCAGGATCGCGACGATACTGCGCGAGCTGCTCCAGGAGGAGCCGATAGCAGCCCAGAGCATGTTCTACTTCAAGCCTCCGGGCGCCAAGGGCCAGGCGTTGCACCAGGACAACTTCTACCTCCAGGTCCAGCCGGGCACCTGCGTGGCCGCCTGGATCGCGCTGGACAAGGTCGACAGGGCCAACGGCGGGCTGGAGGTGGTGCCGGGGACGCACAAGATGGACCTGTTCTGTCCCGAGGATGCCGACCCGAGCGTGTCGTTCACGCGGGACTACGTGCCGCCGCCGCCAGGGCTGGAGCCGGTGCCGGTCGACATGGAGCCGGGCGACGTGCTGTTCTTCAACGGCAGCCTGGTGCACGGCTCAGAGCCCAACACCACGGCCGACCGCTTCAGATGCAGCTTCATCTGCCACTACGCTGGCCGCTCGGCCGAGCGCATCGCCACGTACTACCCGACGATCACCATGGACGGCGAGCCGATCCACCTGGAGCCCGCCACGGGCGGCGGCCCCTGCGGGACGGAGATCGACGGCCCGCACTAGGGAGCGGCCGGAGTACGCCAGAAACACACCGCGCCACCACGTCCCCGCAGGCCATCGCCACCATGTCCGGCCGGGCCGGCCTGAGCATGCACCGGATCGAGCCGCCGAAGACCACCCGGGTGGAACGCGTCCTGAGCGCGGCCGAGTCGATGTGCGAGCGGAGCTTCACGGTCGCGACCCTGCAGCGCCTGCCGGTCGACGCGGTGAGCAGGCTGGAGGTGCTGGACCTGATCAAGAACGTCGACCACGCCACCCAGTCCACCGCCGAGTTCACCTCGGTCGCTTCGCGCAACGCCGGCCAGAGCAGCGGCGGCAATCACCGCTGCCGCGAACCCTAGGAATTCACGCGTCACAACGGGCGCAGGTGCTCGATCGTGACGTGGTGCTGCTCGGTCAGTCGCTGGGCGATCAACGAGCGGTGGCAGGCCTCGGGGTCGCGCTCGACACAGAGCAGCGCTGCGGTCCCACTGCTCGGCAGCTCAGACACGATCGGCGTGAGGTCGGCGCGGTCGAGGATCTCGGTGGTGTAGCGGCGGGTGTACTCGGCAGCGAGTTCGCGGCGCGAGCGCTTGCCGACCCCTTGGCGGTCATCCTCGGCATATTGGAGTTGGCGTAGCTCGGTGGTCGGGGCGAGCTCACGGTGATGCTCGTAGGCGATCCCGGCAAGGGCGAGGGCCGCCTGCAGCCGGCGCGAGTTCGCCCAGACGTACTCGGGTCCGCGGACACCGCGGCGCTGGCGTACGTCGAGCAGCAGACGAACGTCCGCATGCCGCAGTCGTTGCAGGAAGGACTCGCCGCCGAAGCCGTAGACGCCGATTGTCACCATCTTGAGCACCGGAAATCACCCACCTGCCTACTACTCGTGCCGCCTCCGGCAGCCCTGCCGGAGGCGGCGAGGTCACATCACGCGACGGCGGTTCCCTCAAGCTCGACCATCAGGTCGGGGATCGCCAGCCGTGTCACCCCGAGCATCGTGGTGGACGGTGCCACCTCGGCGGCGCCCAACCGCGCCGCCAGCACGCCGTAGTGCTGGAAGAGCCGATCGACGTCGGTGGTGTAGACGTTGAGCCGGACGAGGTTCGCGAGGGACATGCCGGCCTCGCCGAGCACGGCCTCCAGGTTGTCGAGGCTCAGCGCCAACTGTGCCGCCATGTCATCGGCATGCTGGGGCTTGCCGTCGCCGCTCATCGCGGTCTGCCCGGAGCAGTACAGGGTCTGGGTGTGCCCGGAGACGATCTCACCCTGGTTGTACCCCAGCTCCACCGACCACGCCCACGGGTTGACCGCCGTTCGCTCCATTGCCACATCAGCTCCATTCGATTCGTCGACATTACGTACGTCCATCGGCTCGGTAGCCGCCAACTGTTTGGTCGCGCTGATGAGCCTCCCAACAAATCACGACATCCTGTGTCGTATATTTCGGTAAAGTTCTCGTATGCGCGCCGACCGGTTGGTCTCGCTGGTGCTGCTGCTGCGGCAGCACGGTCGGCTGTCCGCGGCCGCGCTGGCCCGCGAACTGGAGGTATCCACCCGCACCGTGCTGCGCGACATCGAGGCGCTGTCCGCAGCCGGCGTCCCGGTCTACGCCGAACGCGGCCGGCACGGCGGGTTCGCGTTGTTGCCCGGTTTCCGGACCGAGCTCACCGGACTGAACCCCGACGAGGCCCTTGCCCTGCTGGTCGCCGGATCGCGGCGCGGCGCGCAGGCATTCGGCCTCGGCTCGGCGCTCGCTTCGGCGATGCTCAAGGTGGTTGACGCGCTGCCCGAAAGCTATCGGGACACCGCGGCCGGCGCGGCCGAGCGATTGCTCATCGACCCGGAGACCGACCTCCTCTCGCGTCGGCTGGTCGCTGAGGAGGTGCCTGACGCCATAGCGGCGGAGGTCCTGCGCGCGGTGTTCGCCGGGCACAAGCTGCAGATCCACTACGCGGCTGTGGACCAGGCCCCGAAGTGGCGCACGGTGGACCCGATCGGCCTGGTCACCGTACGCGACCGGGGCTACTTGCTGGCCACGAGGTCTGGCGCGGACCGCACCTACCGGCTGTCCCGGGTCTTGGCCGCCAAGGAACTCGCCGAACCCGCACAGCGACCAGACCGGGTCGATCTGGACCGGGCCTGGCAGGAACGCAGCACGCAATTTCGGACCGGCGGCGACCAAGTCACCGTGCTGGTACGGGTGGACCCGGCGCGGCGGGAGGACCTGGTGGGCACCGCGCTGGCCGTCCTCGCCGAAGAAGCCGACTCAGACGGCTGGCTGCGGCTGGAGGTGACCTTCCAAGATCCGAGGCACGCCGAATGGGCGCTGTGGCAGCTCACCACGAACGCGGAAGCCCTGGCCCCGCAGTGGTTGCGCAACTCCCTGCGCAACCGCGCCGCCGCGATCGCCACCCGCTACGGAGTGTCATCCTGAGAGTTGTCGCCTTATGCGGGCAGGCCGCGTTCCTGTCGTGGCCAATCGAGAGGCGGCACTTCGCGGATGGCGTCGCGTTCGGCGTAGACGCGTGCGGTGCGTGCGGCGGTGACGGCCTTCATGGCGTCTGCCGCCTCGGGGTCGGCGGGGGCGAGGTGGAGGACGACAGTCTCCCGGCCGGCGATCTGGAGACCCCGGCCGAAGCCCCGGCGGTGATCGGCGGCCGGTGAAGAAGCCGTCCTCTGCCCCCGCTTACGTTCAGGGCCGGTTCGGACCGGCGGGATCGACGATGTGGGTGAGGGTCAGAGCGGCGAGGTCGGCGATCGAGCGGCGTTGCAGGAAGACCGCGACCGGCAGGCTGACTTCAAGGTCGAGCGCGATGCGGTTGCGCAGTTGGACCGCCATGAGGGAGTCGATGCCCAGACGGTGCGGGCGCTGTGCCGGATCGACCTTCTCCCGAGGGAGCTGGACGACGTCGGCGACCTGCGCGCACAGATAGGCGGCGATGAGCCGCTCCGAAGCATCGGGGTCGTGCTCGGCGAGCGTGGCCCGGGTGAGAAGGGGTTCGGCGGTGTCGTCGGCGGGGCCGTCCTGCGCGAGGCCTCGGAAAAGGGAGGAGGAGCGGAGGGCGGGGAAGTAGTGCGTCCACTTGCCGGGGTCGAAGGACATGACACCCGCCTGGGCAGGTGGGTCGGCGAGCAGGCGTCCAAGGATCGCCAGCGCGTCTCCCGGAGAGAATCCCGCGAAGCCCCGCTCAGACAAGCGGAGGTCCTTGTCGGCCTTGGCGACCTGTCCGGTGGCGGCCCACTGTCCCCAGTTGACGCTGAGGGCGGGCAGGCCGTTGGCGCGGCGGTGCTGCGCGAGCCCGTCGAGGTAGGCGTTGGCGGTTGAGTAGTTGCCCTGACCGGGCGAGCCGATCAGCGAGGCCGCGGAGGAGTAGAGGAGGAAGAAGTCGAGAGGGAGGTGGCGGGTGAGCTCGTGCAGATGCCGTGATCCGTCGACCTTGGGGGGCATCGGCGCGAAGAACCGGTCGCGGTCCAGTTGGGCCAGCGTCCCGTCGTCGAGGACGACGGCGGAGTTGATCACACCGCGCAGGGGCGGCATGTCCATCGCGATTCGGTCCAGGAGATCGGTCAGCTGCCCGCGGCAGGTGATGTCGACCGCCGCGGCGTGGATCTCCACCCCGGAGTCGGTCATCGCTTTGATCCGGTCCAGCGCCTCGGGCGGAGCGCCGGTACGGCCGGTCAGGACGAGATGACGGGCGCCGTGCTCGGCGAGCCATTCGGCGGTGAGCAGCCCGACCCCGCCGAAACCACCGGCGATCAAGTAGGTCGCGTCGGCGTGAACCGGAACCGCGTGTGCGGCGGGGAGCGGCTGGGGCCGGAGGCGGTTGACGTACCGGCGACCGGCCCGCAGGGTGATCTCGGTTTCGTCTCCTCCGGCCTGGATCTCGGCGCACAGCGCGCGGAGCGTGGCGAGGTCCGGATCGGCAGGTAGGTCGATCATGGAACAGCGCAGTTCGGGATGCTCGTAGGGGATCACCCGGCCCAGCCCCCAGACGGCCGTCTGGCCGGGGTCGACGTCATCGGTGTCGTCCGGGGCCTGGGCACCCGAGGTGAGCAGCCAAAGGCGGGGAGCAGGCTGCTGGTCGGCTGCGGCGAGGGCCTTGACCAGGGTCAGCACATCGAAGCAGCCGTCCAGCGCTTCCACCCCGGTCGCGGTGTCGGGGGCACCGGCGGAGAGGTGGATGACGGCCTGCGGCGGCCATGCCCCGATCGCGGCCCGCTCCTTAATCAACTTCTTCCAGTCGTCTTCCGAGCCGGGATCCAGCAGGAAATGCCCGGCGTTGAGCCGCCGGTAGCCGTCACCCGGCTGGACCAGCACCGTCTCGCCTCCGCCCTCGGCAAAGGTGGCGCACAGCCGGGGCCCCATGGGCGAGCCGGTCACCACCAGCCAGTTCGCCCGCTCGGGCGATGGGGCGGTGAGCGGTTCCAGTTCCGTCCATTCCGTGCCGTACAGCAACCGGCGTGCCCTGTGCTCGACGACCTCCGGTAGGTCGGCGGCCAGGCGCTTGAGCTGGAAACCGGTGATGGCGGCGATCATGCGGCCGGTGTCGTCGACGATCAGGACATCGCCCTCGACCAGATCTTTCTCGTGCGGCGGTGAGGTGCGCACGGCACGGGACCACAGGCGCCCGCTCGTGTCCGGCCGGCCGTACAGGCGGCAGTGCCCGGTGCGCACCGGCAGGTAGGTGTCCTGCGTGACACCGGTGGTGTCGAGCAGGGTCATCAGCGGCTGGAGAGCCGAATCCAGCAGCGCCGGATGGAGCAGATACCGCTCGATGCCCGCGGCGATGCTGTCGTGCACGACCAGCTCGGCGGCCACCGCTCGGTCCGTCCGGTGAAGCGCGGCCACGCCCTGGAAGGGCCCGAACTGCTCGATGCCGCGGTTCCGGGAGGCGGCGTAGTGCTCTGCCACGTCCACCCGCTCGGGGTAGGCGGTGAGATCGAGGGCACCGGTCGCGTCGTCGTCCACGCCGGAAGGGCACGGGCGCAGCAGCGCCGTGGCGACCTGGACCCATTCCGTGGGCTTGCCGCTGGAGGGGGCCGCGTCAGCGGTGAAAACCGTCCAGCGGCGGCTTCCGTCGTCCGTGGCCGCGTCCAGACGGGCCTGAACGCGCTGGGCGGCCTCGGAGGTCAGGAAGAGGGCACGTTCGAGCCGCAGGTCCTCCACCTGGAAGGGCTGGTCGGCATAGGCCTCCTGGCCCGACGCCAACGCGAGCTCGTGGTAGGCCGCGCCAGGAAGCACGGGCATCTGGTGCACTCGATGATCGGCGAGATAGGGCAACCTGCCGAGGTCGAGATCGAAGTCCCACACCAGGTGGTCGCCTGGCGCCAGTCGAAGCGCCTCACCGAGGATCGGGTGACCGGCGTCGCCATGCACGACGCGTCCCCGTCTCGCTTCCACCCGCCGGGGTTCCTTCCAATACCGCTCGTGCTGCCAGGGGTAGGAGGGCAGGGAGACATGGTGCCGGTCGTAGGGCTGCATCCGGGCGAAGTCCGTCTCACGGCCGGTGACGTACAGCTCGGCCATCGCCTCCAGCAAGGCCGTACGGCCAGGCACGTCACGGGTCAGCGCGGTGACCACGATCCCGTCCCTGCCGGTGTGCCGGAGGTTCTGCTGCACCGCCCGGGCGAGCAGGGGGTTGGGGCTGAATTCGACGAAGGTGTCGAACCCCGCCTCGGCCAGGTGCTGGACGGCGTCAGCGAACAGTACGGGCATGCGCAGGTTGTCGGCCCAGTACGTCGCGTCCATCTCCGACCCCGAAAGGAGACGGCCGGTGACCGTGGAACACATCGGCGTCGTCCCGTCCTGGGGGCGCACAGGTGCCAGGAGCGTCAGGAGCGGTTCGCGCAACGGATCCATCTGCGGGCTGTGCGAGGCGATGTCCACCTGCACTCTCCGGCCGAAGATTCCTTCGGCTTCCAGGCCGCGGAGGATGGAGTCGATCTTTTCCGGCTCACCGGCGAGCACGCACGAGGTGGGGGAGTTGCTCACCGCCACGACCACCTGCTCACCATGATCGGCCGCCACCGCCTCGGCGCGTTCGACCGGCAGTTCGACGGCGGCCATTGCCCCGCGACCGCTGGTGCCGCGGATCAGCCTGCTGCGACCGCAGATGATCCGCGCCGCGTCGTCGAGGTCGAGCACCCCAGCCACGTGGGCCGCGGCCACCTCTCCCATCGAATGTCCGATCACCGCGTCGGGCTCGAATCCCCAGGAACGCCACAGGCGGGCGAGCGCCACCTGTACCGCGAAAATCGCAGGCTGGGCGATGTCGATCTCGGCGAGCCGGGACGCCCCCGCGTCGGCGGTGAGCTCGGCGATCAGGGACCAGTCGGCGTAGGGCCGCATGGCCTCCTCGCATTCGGCGATCGCCGCCGCGAAAATCGGCTCACTGCCGAGCAGATCACGGCCCATCCCCACCCACTGCGCCCCCTGGCCGGGGAACACCCACGCGGTCTTGTGACGCCCGGCGGACTCGACGTCACCGGCCTCGCCGGTGTGCACCTCGACGGAGTGGCCGTTCGCCACGAACGCGTCCAGCTTCGCGACGGCCTCCTGACGCGTGTCCGCGACCACCGCCAGCCGGAAGTCGTGATGGCTGCGCCGTACCCCGGCCGCGGCGCCCACCTGTCCCAGCGGCGTCGCCGACGAGCCGAGCAGCTCGCGGTATCGCTCCGCGAGCGCGGTCAGCGCCTGCGGGGTGCGCGCGGACAACGGCAGCAGCACCGGCCGGCCATCGGTGCTTGCGGGTTCCTCCGGCCGCGGCGGGGAGGGCGGCTCTTCGACCACGATGTGGACGTTGGTTCCGGCGATGCCGAAGCTGCTCACCCCGGCCCGCCGGGGGCCGGTCTCCTGCGGCCACGGCTGCCCACGATCACAGACCCGCACCCTCACCTGGTCCCAGGGGATCGCGGGGTTGGGGGTCTCGAAGTTCAGGCTCGCGGGCAGCCAGCCGTGCTTGACGCACAGCACGGACTTGATGAGGCCGGTGATCCCGGCCGCGCCCTCGGTGTGGCCGAGGTTGGTTTTGACCGACCCCACCAGGAGCGGCTGCCCGTCCGGCCGTCCCTGTCCGAGGACCGCGTCCAGTGCGGCGATCTCGACGGGGTCGCCCACGCTGGTACCCGTACCGTGTGCCTCCACGTAGGCGACGCTCGCCGGATCCACTCCGGCGTCGCGATAGGCCGCCTTCAACCCCGTTCGCTGACCAGGAACCTGAGGGGCCATGAAGCTCTCGCCGTACCCGTCGTTGCTGGCGGCTCCCCCGCGGATGACCGCGTGTATCCGGTCCCCGTCGGCCAGTGCCCGCGAGAGGGTCTTCAACACCACGATTCCCGCCCCTTCGCTGCGCACATAACCGTCAGCGCGGGCGTCGAACGCCTTGCATTGGCCGTCGAGGGCCATCATCGACCCCTGCGAGAACCCGATGGCGTGATCAGGGGTGAGGATGGCGTTCACACCACCGGCGAAGGCGAGGTCGCACGACCCGGCGCGCAACGACTGCACGGCCAGGTTTACGGCGACCAAAGAGGAGGAGCAGGCCGCGTCGAGCGCCACGCTCAGCCCCGTCAGGTTCAAGGCGTAGGAGATCCGGCCGGCGTTGCCGCCACGGGTGCTTCCCCCGACCGTGTGCACGTCCAACTCGTCGATGACTCCGGACTGGCGGTCCCAGTAGTCGCTGGTGATCACCCCCATGAACACCGCTCCGGTCATGCCGGGCATCTGCTCCAGCACCAGACCGGCATCCTCGAAGGCCTCCCAGGCGACCTCCATCGCCATGCGCTGCTGCGGGTCCATGCGTGCGGCCTCACGCGGTGAGATGCCGAAAAACTCCGCGTCGAACTCGTCGATGCCGGAGACGAAGCCTCCGTACCGAGAGGACAGTTTCCCCGGCGTGCCGGGAACGGGGTGATAGAACTCCTCGACCGGGAACCGGTCCGGGGGAACCTCGGAGATCACGTTGGTGCCATGGCACAGCAGACTCCACAGCTCCTCGGGAGAACGAGCACCGGGCAACCGGCAGGCCATGCCGATCACCGCGATCGGCTCGGAAACAGATCCACTATTTTCGGGCAAGCTCATGCGAACCCCTTACCGTGCGCAAAAAAGAGAATCGGTACGGCGGCCAGGCGGCCGCGTCCAAGATCGTGGCTATGAGACGACCAGTTCGGAATCTTGTCCTGCGCAACTTGTGAGCGGCTTGGGTGGTTTTGCGAGTGACTTGGAGACCACTGGAGCGCCATAGCCGCGCGTGCCGCTCCCGCTCCCCACGCGCAGAGCCACTGGTAGGGCTTCCACACGCAGAGACACCGGCAGAGGACGGCGGCCCGCTCGAACTCTTCAAGATCAACTCAATGTGGATTTTGAGCTTATGCGGGCTGGACCCGCCGTAGGACCGGGCGGCCGCCTTCCAGGACGAGGTCGGCGTTGCCCGGATGGGCGACGTCGACGCCTGCGGTGACCTCGGTCAGGAGCCGCCGGTAGTGGCCGGTCGGCTCCATCGTGTCCGTCGGCAGCCCGGCCTCGGCGCAGAACTCCTCCACCAGCGGCGCACTCCTGCCAGCTCATGAGCTGGTCGTGCAGGTTGGCGTAGGAGTCAGACCCCGCCACCGCGATGCCCCCGACCGCAGCTCCGCGGCGAGGTACGGGGGTGAGGAACCAGCGGACAGCCGTTGGCGCTTAGCCGTTCGGTTGCTGCTCACCGCCCCGTGGCGGAGTTCGTATGGCGGGCGGTGGATCTGCCGGAAGGAACCGCGGCGGTGCCGTGCTGTCCCGTGAAGCCGTGGCGAGCTGCTGGTACTGGTGCTCTCGCGCTTGGCAGTCAGGATGGCTGAACTTCGTCGAAGAGGGCGAGGGCTTCAGTGGGGTCCGGGCTCACGAGGCGTTCCAGACCGGCCATCGTGATCTCCGCCCACCTGCCGGCCCGTGTCCACATCTGTTCCTCGAAGGCGCGGACGGCCTCGTCCAGATCGCCAGGGCCGGGGGCGGCGGCGACGGACTCGGCGAGTTCGGCGCCTTCCAGCATCGCGAGGTTCGCGCCCACCCCCAACGGGGGCATCAGGTGGGCGGCGTCGCCCAGCAACGTCACCCCGGGGACGTGGGCCCAGGTGTGGGACACGGGCAGGACGTAGAGGGGGCGGTGGACGAAAGCGGTGCTGTGGCGGAGGAGGTCGAGGACGGGAGCGGCCCAGCCGTCGAACAGAGCCAGCAGGCTTGATCGCGCGGCCTCGACGTCGGCCAGGTCCAGGCCCGCGTCCATGCCCGCGTCCATGTCCGCGCGCCGGTCCAGGCCCGTGTGCCAGTCCAGCGGCGCGCGGAACTGGGCGTACACCTTGACGTGGCCGCCGCTGTTGCGCTGGGCGACAAGGGCGCGGTTCACGCCGTACACAGCCATGGAACCGTCGCCGACCAGCCGGGCGAGGTCGGGGTGGCGGGTGTCGACGTCGTCCAGGGAGGTCTCGACCGAGGTGATGCCGGTGTAGTGCGGCGTCGCGGACGAGATTGCCGGGCGGACCCGGGACCAGGCGCCGTCCGCGCCGATCACGAGGTCGAACGTCTCCTGTCGCCCGTCCGCGAAACGGACCAGCACGCCGTCCCGGGCCCCCGGCACTACCTCCGTCACGCCCCGCCCCCACTGAACGTCGAGGGGGCCGAGCAGCAGGTCACGGAGTTGCCCCCGGTCGATCTCGGGATTGGCCTGGTCACCCGGACGGGGTTGCCAGTCGCGGAGGACGGTCCCGTCCGTGTCCAGGATGCGCATGGCCTGCCCCTCGGGACGGGACAGCGCCTGGAACTCCGCCAGCAGCCCCGCCTTGCCCAGCGCGAGCTGGCCCATCCTTTCGTGCAGGTCGAGCGTGCCGCCCGGGGGACGGGCGTCGGGGGCGGGATCGCGTTCGAGGATGGTGACGGGGTGACCGTGGCGGCGCAGGACGCAGGCGAAGGTGAGGCCGGCGGGGCCGGCTCCAATCACGGCGATACGGTGTCTCATAGCGATATACTGTATTTAACTATTACGGTGTATCGCAACAGTACGATGTAACCATGACTGTGTGGGACCGGCCGGAGCCGCCGACTCGCCCCGTGCCGCTCGACCGGGAGCGAATCGTTGCCGCCGCCATCGCGCTGGCCGACGAGGGCGGGCTGGAGGCGGTGTCGTTGCGCAAGGTCGCCGCCCGGCTGGACGCCGGCCCGATGCGGCTGTACGGATACATCTCCACCAAGGAGGAGCTGTTCGACCTCATGGTGGACGAGGTCTACGCCGAGATCCTCCCCGAGGAGCAGCCCGGCGACTGGCGGGAGGTGTTGCGCGTCCGCGCCCACCTCACCAGGCAGGCCACCCTCCGTCACGAATGGCTGGCCGACCTGCTCGGCGGCCGCCCGACCCTGGGCCCAAACGCCCTCGCCCTGACTGAGGCCACGCTGGCCGCCCTCGACGGCCTCGCCGACCTCGACACCGTCCTGCGCGCCGTGGAGACTGTCAGTGCCTACTTCACTGGCGCGATCAGGCGCGAGATCGCGAACCTGCGGGCAGAGCGCGCCACGGGCCTGTCCAAGCGCGACTGGCAGCGTGCCTCCGGCCCGCATGTGAGGAAGATGCTGGCCACGGGCCGCTTCCCGGCGCTGGCCAAGGCCGTGCACGACGGCACGGAGGTGGACGCCGAGGCGTCCTTCGCGACCGGCCTGGACTGGGTGCTCGACGCCGTGGCCGCCAAACTCGCCCGGCCGCCGGCGTGACGCTCAGAATTTCCAGGTGACATCCGTGGCATCGCATGACGCCGCCAGACTGCGCACCTACCTGCTCGACTGGTTCAGAGGCAAGCTCTGACGCCGGACGACCGGGCGGCGCTGGAAGGGCTGCGCCATCTGCAGTGGTACGCGGGTTCCTACGCTCATGTCCATGGTCAGCAGCCGCACCCCCTCCGATTCGCGCTCACCGGGTTCCGGTTTCGAGGGAATTCGGACGATGAGCAACCCGCGAGCCGGGATCCAGCGAATCAAACGCCCTCACGGCCATCGGATGCTCCGCACCCTGGCCGACCCGACCACCTCGATCAGCCATCAGACCCTCGATGGCTTCGATCCCTGGCGCTCGGCCACTTACCTTCGCGACCTACTCATGCTCCACGGCGACCCGCCCAGCCCCGTCTCCGAACCTTTCGCCACCCTGCTGATCAGCTACCTCGACCAGCGGCTCAACCTCACCACCGCCGAAGTTGGCACCCATGGAGCCGCTACGCGCCGGGCCACCACCGCAGAAAGTAACGACCGCCAGAGAATGCAGACCGCTCAATCACCGGTCCTTACCAGGGCCGCGCCCCATGATCTGCGATCATCATGCCACGATCTTAGAGAAGAGGCGTTTATGCGTAGATTACGGACTTTTGTCGCCGCGGCCGGGGCCCTGCTGGCCGTTGCGATCAACGCCGCACCCGCGGCGGCGGACGAACCCACGCTCAACTTCCACCAGCAGACCTTGTGGCGGCAATTCACCACACAGGATCCCGACACCGGATCACCGGTGACGACCTGCTTCAGGCTCCCCGCCGTCGTGAAGACCAGCAACGACGTACTGCTCGCCTTCGCCGAGCGCAGGAACGCCAACAACTGCCTCGACCATGGCGCCTTCGACGTCGTCATGCGGCGCTCCACCGACAACGGCGTCACGTGGGAGGCCAGTAGGACGGTCCTGGCCAGTGCCGATGGAGCGGCACTCCAGGGCAATGCGACAGTTGTCACGGACTCGACAGGGCCCGTCTTCCTGTTCACGACATCCGAGCCGACCGAGACGCAGACCACGCCGCGCACGCCGAAGGTTCAAGTCAGTCACGACGACGGGCGGACCTGGTCGGCCCCGAAGGATCTGTCGGCCACCATCAAGGCTCCCGCGCGGAACGGCGACTGGTTCGCCACCGGGCCGGGACACGGGATCCAGCTGACGCGGGGGAAGAACGCCGGACGACTTGTGATGCCTGTCTACTACGGCATCGGCAACCGGCAGAGCGTACGGCTGATCTACAGCGACGACCACGGCCGCACCTGGCGCACCGGCGCGACCGCGACGTACGACGCTTCGGTGCTGAAGCTCAGCGAGCAGACCTTGGTCGAGCGCGCCGACGGCAGCATCCTCGTAATCGCCCGCAACGGCGCGGTTCCCAACCAGACATCCGTCCACGGCCTGGCGCGAGGCGTGAGCACCGACGGGGGCCTGACCTTCTCCGGCGGCTTCACGGCCGTCCCGAACATCACAGCCCCTTCCACCCACCCTGCCCTGCTCCGGCAGCGCAGCGGCAGTCCTTACAGCCGTATCCTGCTGTCGGCGCCCGCCACGCCGAAGACCGAAAACAACCCGGTGGGGATGAACGTCCGCTCTTCCTTCGACGAGGGCGCGACCTGGCGTGACCACACCAACCGCGTCGACAACGTAGGTGTCCGCATCGACGACGACCACGCCGGGTACTCCGACATGACGCTCACCGGCAACGGCGCGATCGGCGTGCTCTACGAGGCAGGCGCCGCCCGCTTCAGGGACGAGATCCGCTGGACCTGGTTCTGGGAGAGCGCCATCGGCCTGCCCTGACCCGATCCCGCGGCGCGGCGCGGCGATCAACTCTCCTGACCGACCGGCAGGGGCGCGCTTTCTGCAGGACTCGATGTCCAGGGGCCGCGAGTGCTCACCTGCCAGCGGCTGTTCAGGCCGGGATTCTGCCGGGTACCCGGTCTCACAAGGAGTCGTTAGGGGCCGCCGCCGAGCGTAACCGCTGGTCGGGGTGGTTGGCGCGGAGAGCGTCAACGGGTGTCGCGGCATCGGCGGGCGGAACGGATCTCATCATCGGCGATCTTGTCGGCGAGCAGGGCGTAGACCTGCGTGGTTTTCGCGCTGGCGTGGCCGAGCCGGAGGCGGACGGCTTCGATCGAGACGCCCGCGTTGACCAGCTCGGTGGCACGGGCGTGGCCGAGCCGGTGGATGTCGATGTCGGCACCGGCCGCTTGGCAGTAGTTGGTCCAGCGGTGATGGGCGACGTCGTAGGACAGTCATAGGACAGCGGTCCGCCGGAGCCGTTGACGGCGGCGCGAAACAGCACCCCGAACTTGTAGCCGACCTGTGCGAGGTAGAGCTTGAGCAGAGCCACGTAGCCGCGGTCGCCGAGCGGCACGGTGCGCACGGAGCCGCTCCTCCGCAGGAGCGGCACTGCCTTCCTGGTCACGCTGCCTTCCTGGGGTTCTCGTAGCGATCGGTGTAAATTCAACGAACCTATCTCTGATCTGGCCCTTCATAGAAAGGCGGTCGAGCTCGACCGCCCCGGCTTGCTGTGGAGACGTCGCTGGTCAGAGGTAGGCGGGTAGCCCGAGACATCTCAGCCTCGGGCCCCCACAGATTCGGGCGTGACAGTCTCCCGTCACAGGGCTCTTGTCGCCCTGTTCTCCAGGCGTGCGGTACCCGTCGCCAATGCCGGAACATGGCCGGGTAGGCAAGAACTGCACCATGAAAGGCGCGAAGTGCCTTCTTAACCGTTCGCAGACGTTTGTACTTCTGGCGCCGGTTCGCGTCCTTGCAGTACACGATCTGGGTCTTGGGATGCCGTTAAGAAGTATGTGATGAGCCGCCAAACATGGCCTGACCTCGGAAAATCGGTGAACTGCCGGGGCGATGGGCGAGGTCGGCATCGCTGTACCTGGGTCGAAACAGGAGAAACCGCCAGCTCGCCAGCGGTTTCTCTGAAGCTGTCTTCGATTACTCGTAAGTGATCTTGTGAATCGCGCTGCGCCGAGCGGCGTGCTGGATACTGCCGGTCCGTTGTTGTGGACCTCGTGCGAGAACGTAGACGAACAGGACCGCCATGACCACTGCGCCTGCCCACATGGCCTGCTGCCAGCCGTCGACGAAGGACTCTTGGGCGGCTCGGATCAGCGCCTGTGCCTGTGAGCCGACCCGGTCGGCCGCGGCGAGGGCGTTGGCGATACCTTCGCGGGCGGTGTGGGCGGCGTCTTCCGGCACTCCGTCGAGCCGGGAGTCGATGGCGCCGCGGTAGTCGGCGGACAGGACCGCTCCGAGCAGCGCGACACCGAGCGCGGTGCCGAACTCCCGGGTGACGTCGTTGAGCGCGGAGGCGACACCTTGACGCTCACGCGGCAAGGCGGTGGTGATCGCCTCGGTGGAGGGCGTCATCGTCAAACCCATACCGAGTCCCATGGCGAGCATGCCGGGGAGGATGGAGAGGTAGCCGCCGTCGACGGAGACGAAGGTGGCCATGAGGACCAGCCCCGCGCCACCCAGGAAGATCCCTGAGGCCATCGTCGAGCGACTGCCGATGCGCGCGGCCACCCGCGGGGCGAGGCCGGAGGCGAACATCATCAGCAGCGCCATCGGCATGAGCGCCAGGGTGGAGCGAAGGCCGGACCAGCCGAGCACCGCCTGAAAGTACGGGAAGAGGACCACGAAGATCCCTGCCTGCACGCCGAAGACCGTCACGAGCGACACGGAACCGCTCGAAAGACCTCGCCCGCGGAACAGCCGGACGTCGAGGAGCGGAGCCTGCCGGCGCAGTTCCCATGCCACGAATCCAGCAGCGGCGATGACGCCGACAAGGAGACTCAGGAGCGTCGCGGACGCGGTCCAGCCTCGTTCGGGGCCCTCATGGAGGAAGAAGACGAGCCCGACCACCGCGACCACGGACGACAGCGAACCGACGGCGTCGAACCCGTGCCCTGACGCCTCTTGCGAGTTCGGGATGGATCGCAGCGCCACGACGATGGCGACGACGACGAGCACGACCGGCAGGACGAACAGCCACCGCCAGCTCGCCAGGTCGACCAGGACGGCCGACAGGTACATCCCCAAGATGCCTCCACCGCCGGCGACGCCGGTCCACACGCCGATCGCCTTGGAACGCTCCTCGTCAGGAAAGGTCGAGGTGATGACGGCGAGGGTGACCGGCATGATCATCGCTGCGCCCACGCCGCTCAGGAAACGCGCGGCGAGCATGATCTCGGACGACGTGGCAAGGCCGGCCGCCGCACTCGCTGTTCCGAAGACGAGCAGGCCTGCGAGCAGCACCGGCCTGCGGCCCCACCGGTCGCCCATCGCGCCGAGCGGCAGGAGCAACGCGGCCAGGCTGATGGTGTAGATGTTGATGAACCACAAGACCTCGGTTTGCGAGGCGTCGAACGCGATGGTGAGCTCCGGCTGGGCGACGTTCAGTCCAGACACCGAAGCGATGACCGCCATGAGCGCGACGCAGACCCCGACCAAGATCGTACATCGTTGTCGAGGGTCTTGGATGGTCGGGGCTTCTGGGTTCGTACTCATGGGATTCCTTTCAAGAAGGCAAGGGGGATCGGCGCCGGAGCGGCGGGCCCTGGCGCTGTCGGATGGTGTGATTACCGGCGTCGGGTGGCGCGCACGACGACGTCGCGGAGGGGGATCGCTCGGCCGCCGGGGCCGGTGAGCGTGCGGAGGTGCTCTTCGGCGGTGACGATCTCCCACTCCGTGTCGTCCAGGCGCGCGGTGATGGCCGCGGAGGTGGCCGACGCTTCGGCGGGAGGATGGTGCCCGTGGCCGGTAGAGCCTGGGGTGTGCAGGTGCCCCACGATGAGCAGCGTGCCGCCGGGGGCCACCCATCCGGCGATGCGGTCGTAGAACTCCAACTGGGGCATCGCCGGGTGGGCGTAGTGGGTCATGACCAGGTCGAACTGCGCACCCGGGCTCCAGACGCTCAGATCCGCCTCAACCCACTGCAAGCGCTCGGGGGCGCCGCTCGTCGCGGCGCGCTCGGCGGCGCGAGCAAGGGCCTCGGACGAGATGTCGGCTGCGGTGACGTGCCAGCCGTGGGAGGCAAGCCAGATCGCCTCGGCGCCGCCGCCGCACCCGGCATCCAGTGCCGTGCCCGGTGTCAGGCCGCTGGTCTCACGAGCGAGGTATGGGTTGGGCGGGTTGCCGCCCATGGATCCAGGGGCCCCAGCTCGTCCCTGTTGCCAGTGTCGTTCCCAGAAGTCCTTGTCGAATTCGTACGTCATAGGTCGTCCCCCTCGTTAACGATGACCTCGTCGCGGTCACGTGCCGACAGATCCGCCGGGCGTGCGCCCCTCTGCGTTCTTCATGGTGCTGACAGAGAAGGCGGATGCGCAAACGTCGTTGCTGAATGGCAAAATGGAGGGGTGGATGAAGCCATTGATCGCACTCTTGACGCCGTCGGACCGAGGTTGAAACGCCTTCGGCTGCATCGAGACGTCACGCTCGCCGACCTCGCGGCGGAGACCGGCATCTCAACCAGCACCTTGTCCCGGCTCGAGGCGGGCCTGCGACGTCCCACGCTAGAGCAGTTGCTTCCGCTTGCTCGCGTCTACGGGGTCACACTCGACGAGCTCGTCGATGCGCCGCAGACTGGCGACCCTCGCATCAATCTGCGTCCCATCTCGTGCAGCGACGGCTCGGTCATCCTGCCGCTGACCCGTAGGCCCGGAGGAATCCAGGCATACAAGTTTGTCCTCCCGAGCGGAAGCGACGACGCCGGACCCGATCTGCGCACCCACGAGGGCTACGACTGGGTCTATGTCCTCAACGGAACGCTCCGCCTTGTGCTCGGGGAACACGACCTCATTCTCAAGCCGGGGGAGGCCGCGGAGTTCGACACGCGCACCCCGCACTGGTTCGGGGCCACCAGCGCCGGTCCCGTCGAGTACCTGAGTCTCATCGGCAAACAAGGCGAACGCGCGCACGTCCGTGCAGCACCGAGACATGGCCCGGCCGAGTAAGAAAACTCAGGGACCTCACCCTGGGAACCGCCCGCCGATACACCCTGCCCACCCACGGCGATCTGGAGGCCGGGGTCGCCAAGCTCCCCACCGACCAGTAGACCCGAGCATCGGGGGTTATGACCCGCTGCCAAGTTCGCCGAGGTCGCCAATGCTCAGCCGGGCGTTGCGCGTGCTCACCTGCTTGATGTTGACCAGACCGGCCTCATCGCTGAGCACCGTCCAGCGGTCGACCAGTTCGTCCATGCTGAGCGGTGGACGCTCCATACTGGCCCTCTGCTCCCGAACAGGTCCCCAGCCGGCAGGTAGCGGAGTGAGAGATTGTGATTGCGGTTCATAATCGTCGCGGGTGGGTGAATCAAGCTGATTGGTTGAGGTTTCTGCTTGATCGTGTTCGCGTCAGGGGCGGTCGGGCAGAGTGCAGGTGGGTGCTGACGGCCGAGTCGACCTGCGTCCGGGCGTACGCGGGATGGCCAGCCTGGACGTGGTCGGCCAGCAAGTGGGTGGTGGCGCGGTGGGCGTACGGGACGATCGTCGCGATGACGGTGAGACCAAGCCCCGTGCACATCGCCGCGATTGCCCCTCGCTTCTAGGTTGTTGTGGTCATCAGAGTGCATTTCCTTGCGTCATGTCGAGTCGCGCGGCGCGGGCGGTTCCGAGGATCTCGATGATCTCCGCCCGCGCCGCCTCGGCTTCCGGTCTCATTGGTCGATCATGCGGATGCCGTGGTCGCCGTATCGGGCTCCCTGGGCTCCGGTGGTGGGGACGGCGGCGTCGATGGCGCTGAGGTCGGCTGCGGTCAGGTGCAGGTCGAGGGCGGCCAGGTTGTCGCGCAGGTGGGCGCGGCGCGAGCTGCCGGGAATGGGGATGACGTCGCTGCCGCGGGTGAGGAGCCAGGCGAGGGCGACTTGGGCGGGGGTGGCACCCTTGGCGGCGGCGAGTCGGGTGATGGCGTCGACGATGGCCAGATTGGCCTTGAGGTTGTCGCCGTTGTAGTGGGGGCGGTAGCGCGGAAGTCGCCGCGCTCGTAGCGCGTGATGGCGCGGACGGCCCCGGTGAGCAGGCCGCGGCCGAGCGGGCTGTAGGCGACCAGGACGGCGCCGAGGCCCCGGAGCGTGGGCAGGATGTCGTTTTCGACATGGCGTTCCCACAGCGAGTACTCGGTCTGGACAGCACTGATCGGGTGAATGGCGTGGGCGCGTCGCAGAGTGGCGGCCGAGACCTCGGACAAGCCGATGCAGCCCACCTTGCCCTGAGCGATCAGGTCGGCCAGCGCGCCGACCGACTCCTCGACGGGGACGGCGGGGTCGATGCGGGCGAGGTAGTACACGTCGATGTGGTCGGTGCGCAGCCGGCGCAGGGACGCTTCGCAGGCGTGGCGCAGATCGTCGGGGGAGCGGCGGGGACCAGCCCTTCGGCGGTGCGCCGGACGCCCGACTTAGTGGTCAGCACGATGCGGTCGCGGTGCGGGGCGAGGGTCCGGCCGAGGAGTTCCTCGTTTGCTCCGTCGCCGTAGAAGTCGCCGGTGTCGAAGAGGGTGATGCCGGAGTCGAGGGCTTCCAGCAGGGTGGCTGCGGCTTCGTGCGGGTCGGCGGGGCCGTAGCTGCCGGTCATGCTCATGCAGCCGAGGCCGAGCCGGGAGACGTCGGGACCGACTCCTCGAGCCTTTACCGGCACTTCCGCAACAAGACCGAGTTGCTGCGCGCGGTCGCCGACCGGATCCTGGTGGCCGCGATGGACGGCTACCGCCCTGAGGGCGACTGGAAGCAGCGCATCACCGCCATAGCCCTGCGCCTGCGAGAGGCATTCGGCCAGCATCCCCAACTCGCCGTCATCTGGGGACGCTACGCGTCCGGCGGCACCGGTTCCCGGCTGTTCATGGAGGAGGCGCTACAGGCCCTGCGGGCCTCGGGCCTGCCCGGCGAGGAGATTCCGCCCCGCTACCACCGGATCGCGATCCTCCTCGCCGCGCTGATCGCCTCCGAGGCCGGCATCGGCACCCTCACCCCCAGCGAATACGAACAGGGCATGGAGCAGTTCCGTGTCGCGGTCCTCGGCGCCGACCCCGACCGCTTCCCCGCCCTGGCCCACTTCGCCCGCGAGATCCGCCCCTCGGGGCCGACCGCCGCGCCGCATACGAAGAGATCCTCGCCGCCCACCTCGCCCGGATCGAGGCCGCAATTCCCTGACGCGCTCTCTCGATCTCCCGGTGGCACCCCGGCGCACCGGCACAGTCGGATGAACCTGGGCGCGCGCCGCCTCACGCCATTCGAAGCATGCTTGAAACGTGGCGGCGTGGGGCAGCTCCGTCAGCACAGCGCCGATCCACACTGCAACGGCAGGCGGCGACGAGCCTGCCGGCCTGCCCGAGCCGGCCACGCCAGCCGCACCTCGCTGGAGATCTACTCCAAGATCGCGCTCGGACCCGCCCAGGAAACCTACGACGGCGTCATCGACCGGTTCCCCGTGTAGACAACCCCTCACACCCCTATCCACCTGCGGGAATGTCACAGGCGGAGGCTGGTGGGGTCAGCCTTACCGACAGGCCTACTGCACACTCTCGTGGAGTGGAAGACCATTGCTGATCGTCACCCGCGCTCCAGACGGAGCGCGATGCCGTCGGCCTCATCGGTGCCCAGCGGGAACGGGCTGTGGCCGATCATTGCGCCGGCCACGACGGCAGTCCCGGTGACCGGCTGGAAGCCGTACTCGGCCATGAGACGGCTCGCGACTGGATTGGGCGTGCCGGCGCCCGCGACATGCCAGAGGGTCAGGTCCGTGCCGAGCTTTGTCATCGTGATGTTCTCGGCCCGAAGCAGGCGACTGATCTCCTGCACCAGATCCATCCCGTGAAGCGCCGTCGGTATGCGTTTGACGCGGCTGTCCTCCACGAGCAGCAGTCCGTTCGTTCCGGTGCGGCCCGGAGTCGTCTGGGTGGGGGAGGACCAGCTGTACGGCGCCGGCGCGTTGTCCGCGTCGCCCTCCGAGGGCCTCGCCCTGACCATCAGCCCCCCGATCAGCGCCGCCGCCAGCAGGGCCCCGGCCGCCAGATACTGGAGTATGGGTTCGTCGTGCAGATAGAGCAGATAGAAGTCCCCGGCCGTTCCGGTGAGCAGCGCGAAACCGAGCACGGCGCCCAGGTGCTGGCTCACCATGACGAGGCCGGCCCGTCCGCCGGAGTCATGCGCGGCAATGCCCTCCATGGCGGTCGAGTAGAGCACCGTGCCGGCCGTGCCGAGACCGAGGCCGAGGAAGATCACGCTGAGGTAGGCGTCGAGAACGGAGCCACCCATGGCCAGCCGGGTGAGCGGCCCGAGCGCCGCGACGAGCAGACCCGGCACCAGCAGGGCGCGCGGCCCGGTGCGGGGCAGCAGCCGGGCGGAGGTCGCCAAGGAGCCGATCAGGAACGAGGCGGGCATCAGGATGAAGGCCGCGACCGTGGGCACCGGTCCGATGTTGGCGTTCAAGATGTGGAGGAGGGGCGAACCCGCGGTCGTCAGGGCGATCCCGATCATGAACAAGGCGAGCGACGCGCCGACACCGTCGCGGGTCCTGGTCGGGTAGGCGGGCAGGATCACGTTCCGGGCCTTCGCCTGCCGCCAGGCGAAGGCCGCGACCAGGAGGATGCCGCACATGAGGGAGAGGGTCGGGAGCGGAGCTCCCCATCCGTACCCGGACTCCGCGAAACCGAAGACGAAGGCGGTGACGCCCAATGTGCTCAGCAGCGCGCCGGGCGCGTCGAAGCGAGCGGGAGTGCGGCGACCGGACCGGTCGCGGACCAGGGTGGCGGTGCCGATGAGGGCGATGAGGGCCAGCAGAACCGTGACGTACATGAACCCGCGCCACCCCAGCACATAGCCGAGCGGCACCGCGAGGAGCAGGATCGTTGCGGAACCGCCGAGGCCGATCACGGCGTAGATCCCGATGGCCTTCCTGCGTGCCGTCGGCGCGGTGAACTGGGCGGCGACCAGGCCGAGGCAGGCCGGGGCGATCAGGGCGGCGCAGACCCCCTTGAGAACCTGACTCCCCACCAGTGCGGCGGGCCCGGCGGACATCGCGCCGACCGCGGTGGCCACCGCGAATCCGGCCAGTCCGATCAGCAGCACCGACTTGCGGCCGATCAGGTCCGCGAGGTGCCCCCCGACCAGCAGCAGCGCACCGAAGGCCAGGGGATAGCCGACATACAGCAACAGCAGGGGGAGGCCGAAGCCCCCGTCGGCGCCAATCTCAGGCAGCAGTTGGGTCGTGGTCGTCGCGTCGAGCAGTACGACCATGTGCGCGAGCATGCCCATCGCAAGGCTCCACCCGCGCCTGGCCTGGGGACCTCCGCCGTCGTCCGCCGGACCGAAGGCAGTAGGTGCGGGCCGGGTGCCGGGCAGCGGGGCCGCCGGTGGTCCCCATCGCGCCGCGGGGCCGACGTTCGCCGGAGCCGTCGGATCGTACGGGTTCGGGGCGTTCGCAGGTGGTGGTGTGGCCGGAGGCAGGGGGTACGAGGTCGGCTGGGGCTGAGCGGCTGAGGAAGCGGCCTGGGGCCGTGGGTCCGGCTGCGCGCCCCGCGCCTGTGGGGTGAAGTCCAGCAACTCCGCTGCCCTGCGGCCCAGCTGGGCCAGTACGGACGCGGGCAGCCACTCCTCGGCCCGGTCCGGAGCCGTGCGCTCGATCACCTGCGCGGGCGTGGGCCGCTTCGCCGGGTCCTTGTCCAGACAGGCGCGCACGAGCTCGACGAGCGAATCGGGAACACCAGTGAGGTCCGCCTCCTCCTCGGCGATCCGGAACAGATGCGCGTTCAGCCCGGTGTCCGTGGCGCCGAAGAGAAGGCGCCCGGTGGCGGCGTAGACGAGGACCGCGCCCAGGCAGAACATGTCGTTGGCAGGAGTGAGTTCGCGGCCCCGGACCTGCTCCGGAGACATGAAGCCGGGGGAGCCGATCAGCATGCCGGTACGGGTGAGCAGGCTCTCCCCGCCGATGCTGTCGAGTGCTCGGGCGATCCCGAAGTCGATGACCCGAGGGCCGTCGACGGTCACCAGCACATTCGAGGGCTTCAGGTCGCGGTGAATCAGGCCCGCCTCGTGCACGGCCTGCAGGGCGAGGGCGAGGCGGTTGGCGAGGGTGTGAACCGAGTGCTCGGGCAGCGGACCGAAGTCCTTGCCGACCACGGTGGTCAGGTCGGGGCCGGGTATGTACTGGGTCGCAACCCAGGGCACCGCCGCCTCGGTGTCGGCGTCCAGGACAGCAGCCGTCCAGTTGCCGCCCACCCGCCTGGCCGCGGCGACCTCGCGAGTGAACCGCTTGCGGAATTCGGGGTGCTGGACATGGTCGGCCTGCACGACCTTTACCGCGACCGTACGGCCGAGATCGGACCGGCCCAGGTAGACCAGGCCCATTCCGCCCTCGCCGAGGCGGGCTATCAGGCGGTAGGGGCCGATGTGTATGGGGTCCTGCCCCGTCAGCTGTTCCACGGTGGAGGGGTCAGCCCTTCAGGTGCGGGCTCAGATGACGGCACAGCTTCATGAAGAGATCGAGGTTGGGGATTTGGAAAACCTTCGCCGCCTCCGGCGCCGTCGACCTCCTCTGGGAGCCGTTGAAGAGCAGTGAGCCGCTGGAAAGGCCGAGTTCGGTGATCTCTGGCCAGGCGGCCGAGTACTTCTTGTCCGAGACCCTGTCCCGGTTGACCGTGTAGGGCCCGAAGTTCACCGTCTCGCCTTGCTGAATACGCGCGATCGTCCCGGACAGCTGGGCGCCGGTGACACACTCCTGGATGTGGTCGCCCCACAGGTGCGGGTAAAGGAACGCAGCGCCGTTCACCCACGAGGTGATGCCGAGAGCCGCCTTGTCGGACTTGAACATGGGAGGACGGCCGAACCCTATGTTCAGGGCGTTCCCTGCCGGGTCGATCAGCGTCGAGCAGGCATCTGACGCGGCGCCGTTGACGGAGCTGCGGTACTGAAGGACGCGCACGGTTCCCCAGTCGTACGCCGCCCAGTAGCCATCCGGCGCCGACACGGCCAGGCCTCCCTTGAAGAAGTAGAGCCTCCAGTCCCGCGACTTCCTCCACGCGAAGCCCTGCTTCGTCGCAAACGTGTCGACCCAGTCGCCCAGGCCGCGTTGGACGGCGACAGCAGCGACGGGCGCGGGCGGCCGCTCGGTGCGGATGTGCGCGATCTCGTCGTCGGCCATGTGATGATCCCCTCGACAGGTTAAGAAGATCCAAATTAGAGCACCTTCCGTGGCGTTGCTATGGATTACCGGGAAGAAGGTGCGGACCTTGGGTGTGTATGGCCGCATCGAGGTCCGCATGGCCCGACGGCAGCGTCAAGCGGATCCACCGCAGGGGGTGAGCCGCCCTGGTCGCGACCGTGGTGAACGCGTCGGTGAAGTCGGTGACGAAGCCCGATTCCTTCAAGAAGTCCAGCTGATCGATGATCCCCCAGCGGGCGGTCACCTCAGCGAGTGCTCGGGCAGCGGCGCGCGGTCTTGAAGGCGGAGTTGGCGGCCCTGACATCGCCGAGTCTGGCCAGAACGGCTCCTATTCTGGCCAGGCGCTCCGCTAGGTCGTCGCCGTCGACACCCTCCGCGATCGTGGCTTTTACGGCCTGCACGGCGCGACGCTGGGCTCCGCGAGTCCGGCACCGGCAGGCGACCGTGGCATCCATCCACATCGAGACCGAGCTGACCACCAGCGCCGAGAACGTCTGGCGGTGGCTCAACGCGCTCACGAATTCCGCGCCGGACCTGCCGCCTCGTAGGCCGAGCCGTCGGCGGGGTTGTCTGCGGCCGACGGTGGGTTCGCCTCAATCATGACGGTCATGTGCCCGTCGGGTCCAGCCACGGTGGCATCGCCTGCCTCGACACCAAATTCAGCGTCGTCGGCGAGCACTTCGCGCTGATCCACCGGCCCTCGTTCCCCCGGAAAGCCTGCGCTGGTTGGAGGATCACGTCGAGCTGATCGACGCCATCGCTCGAACCTTCGGTCTCAAGGGCTGCCGGATGGCGCTCGACATCAGCCGGAGCCCACCGGGATGTGTCAAGCTGTCAGGACGGATCGCGATTCGCCCACAGACTGCCCCAGGACTGTGGCCGCACCGGCCTCCGTGCAGCCCACTGACCATGGGCGCCTTGATGTTCGATGACCCCGGCTGGGGTTCCGATCGGGAAACCTCGTTGCGCCTGCTGCGGCGCTACCTCGATCCTGGGGGCAACACCGTCGATACCGCGAACGGCTATGCCCGCGAACGCGGAGCACCGACCGCATCTTCTCCGACGCTGCCGCCGACGCCTGCGTGGTCGCGCACGGTGCCGTCCGCGAGGTGAAGCTGAGCGGCTCGACGATCGAGTACTCCTCGCCCGAGGCCCGCGCCAGCCATGGGACCCGAGATGCGCGACGACGCCCCCACCTGCACGCCGACCACCGGCGAGCACACGGTTCGACGCCTCGGGTCTGCGTCCAGGGCGGTGGCGTGGTGGTAGGTGAATTCCAGTGATTGGGAAACCACGCGGCAGCCGTGCCGCTGAGAAGGATCTTGCTTGTCGGACTCGCGTGAATGACCAGCTGAGAGAAGGTGCCCCCATTTCGCGGATGGCCCGCGTTCGTTCAGGTCGTCTGTCGCGAAAAGTCCTCTCAGATCATCGAGCTCCGCGAGAGGATTCTGAGAGACGGAGCCTGACCTGTGACCGGCTTCCAAGATCGACCTCAGCGCCGATGACTCTTACCAGTCCCAACACCGAAACTCTCGGCAGGCCTGCCGAGCCGCGAGCGGGAGGAAAAGGCTCGGTAGCCTGTCGTGGTGAGCCATGTGCAGCGTGCCGCCGGCGCGGTCGTCGGCTCGGCGGTGGGCGACGCGCTGGGTGCCCCGTTCGAGTTCGGTCCGGCGGGCGCGTTTTCCGCTCGCTTCCCGATCCCGGGTGCCGGCGGCGGGCCAGGGCGCCCCGCTCGGCCAGGTCGACCTTCTCGGCGAAGCGGTCGAGGGTCGCCTGCAGTTCCTCCTGCAGTGGGCCCGCTCCAGGGCGGTGCCGGCCTCGGTCACAGCGGTGGTCACCCCGGCCGGCTCGGTCTTTTGCAGGGGTGTCATCGGCGGAGGTCGTGCCGGGGCGGATCGGCGCGGCCGGGCTGGAGACGTTCGAAAGCAGCTGGGTGAGCTGGTTGGCGTGCTGCCGGCGCGCGTGGACACGCCCGGCTGGATCACTCGGGATCTGGGTGAGCCGTCCTGAGTTCCCAGCGTAGCCGGGCCGGGTCGACTTCGGTCACGGCCGTCTTCCCGTCCAGCTCCCACCCCTTCCCGTACGCTGCGGCGAAGGCTTCCTCACCCAGCGCGGCCCGCCCGCGGCGGGTGAGCTCGCGAACCTGCCGATCGGTGCGGTCGTGAGCGCCGCGCAGCCGGGAGGCGGCGCCGAGCAGGACGGCCGACTCGTGATGCCACCCGTGCGCCTCGGCGAGTGCGGCCGCGTTCACCGCCACCAGCGACAGCATCGGCAGATCCCGGGTCTCCAGCGCCGCCGCGTACGCCTTCTCCAGCGCCTTCTCCGCGCCGGCCAGGTCACCCGTCTCCAGGCAGAGCGAGGCCCGTACGCTACCGACCAGCATCCGCACGTGGTCACCGGGGAACGTGGTGTCGCCGTGCAGACCCCGTTCGGCGTCGTCGAGCAGTTCCCGCGCCCGGTCCAGGTCGCCGATTCGCATCCGGAAGACGGCCTCCCACGCGTCGACCAGGGCCGGCATCTCCGGCGAGTTCGCGCGCAGCGCCCGCTCCCGGGCCGAGTCGATCACTGCGATCGTCAGGTCGGTGTCGCCGCGCCGCAGGTGCAGGTCGATCCAGCGCAGGTCGAGGAACACCTCGTCGCTGAGGTTGAGCGAACCGAACTCGCCGGCCAGCGACCGGGCCTCGCGCAGGTCGGCCAGCGCGCCGTCGAGGTCGTCGTCGTACTGCCGCAGCTGGGCGCGCATCGGCAGCACGGTGGCCTGGCCCCAGCGGTCGCCGGCCTGCCGGAAGCAGGCCAGGGCCGCCTCCATGTCGGGGCGCATCTTGTCGAGCTCGCCCGCGTTCTCGGCGAACTGGGCCCGGAACATGCGGGCCAGCCCGGACAACCAGACGTTGTCGCCGTCGGCCAGGTGCCCGATGATCGCGAACGCGGTCTCCTCCTCCTGCAGGAACGCGGGCGTGAGCGCGCCGTATGGACCCGGCAGCTCCGGGTATGCGAGCAGCCGGTCGGCCAGCTCGCGCATCTGCGCCTGGTCGTCCGCGGCCTTCTCGGCGCTCCTCCCCGGCCAGGCGTCGACCCGGTCGATCAAGGAGATCACGTGAGCACAGTCGCGGTCGGGCGTCGGCTCGCCGCCGGGCACCGCCAGCGCCTCGCCCAGCCAGTAGGAGGCGTCGGGGTGCCGGCCGAACATGTGCCAGTACCAGGTCAGGTTCAGGGCGAGAGCGACCGCGCCGGGGGCGTCGCCGGTGTCGCACCGCCGGCGCAGGGCGGCCAGCGCGTTGTCGTACTCGGCGCTGATGACTCGCATGGCCGCCAGCTGGCCGGGCCCGCGTAGCTGCGGGTCGTGCCGGGCCATCAGCTCGGCGAAGTAGCCGACGGCCAGGTCGCGGACGGTGCCGAGGTCGCCCGTCCCGGCCAGGCGGCCGGTGCCGTACTCGCGCAGCGTCTCCAGCATGCGGTAGCGGCCCGGGTCGGGCGCGAGTTGCAGCAGCGACCGGTCGACCAGGCACGCGAGCAGCTCGGGGATCTCGTCCGCCGGCACCGCGGTGCCGGCGCAGACCGCGGTGGCCGAGGCCAGTGTGACGCCGCCGGGCAGGATCGAGACGCGTTCGGCGACCGTACGCTCGTGCTCGCTCAGGAGCTCCCAGCTCCAGGCGATGACCGCGCGCAACGTGCGGTGCCGGGGCAGCGCGGTGCGGCTGCCGGTGGACAGCAGCCGGAACCGGTCGGACAGCCCGTCGGCCAGCTCGGGCAGCGACAGCGTCCGCAGCCGGGCCGCGGCCAGCTCCAGCGCCAGCGGCATCCCGTCCAGGCTGCGGACCACCCGCCGGACCTCGGGCAGCGTCGTCTCGTCCACGTCGAAGCCCGGGCGCACGGCCGCGGCCCGCTCGGTGAACAGGCGTACCGACGCCGCCCGCCGGGCCTGCTCCACGCCGTCGTTCGGCCCAGGCAGCGCGAGCGGGCCGAGCGGCACCAGCGCCTCGCCGTCGACCGCGAGGGGCTCGCGGCTGGTGGCGAGCACGCGCAGCCCGACGCATCGGGACAGCAGCGCCGCGACCAGGTGAGCCACGGCGTCGATCAGGTGCTCGCAGTTGTCGACCAGCAGCAGGCTCTCCCGGCTGCCGAGCTGGTCGACGAGGACGTCCAGTTCGTCGCCCTCGACCCGCATCCGGGCCTCGAACATCGCGCCGCCGCGCAGCCCGATCCCGGCGAGCACGGCCGCGCCGACCTTGGCCGGCTCGGTGATCGAGGCGAGGTCGATCATCCAGGCGCCGTCGCGGTACTCGTGGCGGTGGCGGCGGGCGGCCTCGACGGCGAGGCGCGTCTTGCCGGCGCCGCCGGGACCGAGCACGGTGACCAGACGCCCGGCGGCGAGCAGCGTGCCGATCCGGGCGAGGTCGTCATCGCGCCCGACGAAGCTGGTCAGCGGAGCGGGCAGGTTACTCGACCTGGTCTGCGCGGCGGCCGGGGCGGGCCGCTCGGCGCGCAGCAGGCTCAGGTGGCGCTCGCGAAGGGCGGCGCCCGGGTCGGTGCCGAGGACGTCGGCCAGGGTTTCGCGGACCCGCTCGTACCAGGCCAGGGCCTCGGCCTGGCGCCCCTGGGCGGCGAGCGCGTCCATGAGCAGCGCGGCCGCCCGCTCGTGGACGAGGTGCTCGGCGAGCAGGGAGGTCAGGCGGGCGGCGGCCACGTCGGCACGGCCCAGGGACAGCTCGGCGTCGGCGAGGTCGGCGACGGCCTCGACCGAGGCGTGGGCCAGCCGGGTCGCGGCGGCGGGCGCCACCGCGGCGACGACCGTGGGCTCGGCGCCGGGACGATCGCCCCACAGCGCCACAGCCTCGCCGAGCACGGCCGCCGCGGCATTCGGGTCGCCGGCGCGCAGGCGGTCACGGCCGACGGCGGCGAGCTGCTCGAACCGCAGCGCGTCCACGTCGGCTGCCTCCACATCCAGCCGGTAGCCGCCCGCGACCTGCGCGACGTCGCCGGCAGAGCCGAGGGTCCGGCGCAGCCGCGAGACGAGGGCCTGCAGGGCGTGGGCGGGGTCGGCTGGTGGGTCCTCGGCCCAGATCGCGTCGATGAGGACGCTTTGCTCGACCGCGCGCCCGCCAGCGAGCGCGAGCCGTACGACCAGACCCTGTAACCGCACACCCGGAACGGGCAGGGCGGCGTCACCGCGAGACGCCTGAAAGGCACCAAGCAGCGTGACGCGAAGCCGCGCATCCCCGTCCATCTCCCGATCCTCGCGCACGCACCCTCGAGTCCCCAAATCACGGCAGGGCTCTGACCTTCCCTCTGCCCGCGGGTCCATCACGCCACTGTGTGCTCGAACGCAGCGCTGACGCGGCGCAGGACGGGAGTGTCAACGCCATGTGCGCCCATGTCAGCGCCATGTGCGCCCCGTGTGAGCGGCCCGCTTCAGTCTTTGCATGCCTGAAGAGAACAGGACGGCGAACTTCGGAAGGGGAGTTTTCGTGCATGACGTAGTGATCGTGGGCGCCGGCCCGGTTGGTTTGTTCCTTGCCTGCGAGCTTGGCCTGGCAGGCTGCTCTGTCCTGGTGCTTGAGCGGGAGCCGGAGCCCCGCTCCCCGTGGAAGGCGGACCCGCTCGGGATGCGTGGCCTGTCCGCCACCTCGGTCGAGGCGTTCTACCGCCGCGGGATGCTGCACCCGCTGCTGAAGGCGTCAGGCGTCAACGACTATCCCGGCGCGGACGAGCCGACATCCCCACGTGGTGTGGGCCACTTCGCTGGCATGTCGCTCGATCCAGCCAAAGTCGACGTCGCCGCCCTGCCCTTCCGGCTTCCCAGCCCGGCGATGGAGGGCGTGATGTCGAACCTCGAAGCGGTCGAGACGGTGCTGTCCGAGCGGGCATCCATGCTCGGCGTGGAGGTCATGCGCGGCCTCACGGTCTCCGCCATCACGCAGGACGATGAGATCGTGGTCGCGCGAGCCGGCGAGCACGAGTACGCGGCGCGCTGGCTCGTCGGCTGCGATGGCGGACGCAGCACGGTGCGTGGGCTCGCGGGCTTCGACTTCGTCGGCACCGAGCCGCAGTTCACCGGCTACGTCGTCCTCGCCACCATCGCCGATCCCGAGAAGTTGCGCCCCGGGTTCAATCTGTCGCCGGCGGGCATGTACCTCCGGACGCCCGCGAAAGAGTACATCGGCATGCTGGAGTTCGACGGCGGTGCGTTCGATCGCTCGCAGCGGCCGACTCGCGATCATCTCCAGGCGGTTCTGCGCCGTGTTTCCGGCACCGACGTGACGCTGAACGACGTCCATCTCGCTTCGAGCTTCACTGATCGGGCGATGCAGACGACGACCTACAGGCAGGGGCGCGTCCTGCTCGCGGGCGACGCCGCTCACATCCACTCTCCCCTCGGAGCGCAGGGACTCAACCTCGGCATCGGCGACGCCATGAACTTGGGATGGAAGCTCGCGGCGACCGCGCATGGGTACGCGCCGAACGGGCTCCTCGACACCTACACCCACGAGCGCCATCCGATCGGCGCATGGGTGCTCGACTGGACGCGCGCCCAGGCGGCGGTCATGAGGCCGGATCCGCATGCCCAGGCGATCCAAAGAGTGGTTCGCGACCTGTTCGGGACCCGTGACGGAACGACCTACGCGTTCGAGAAGATCTCGGGATCGTCGATCCGCTATGACCTTGGCAGCGAGCAGCCGCTGGTCGGCCGCAACGCCCCGGACCTTCGTCTTGAGGACGGCACTCGCCTCGGCGACCTGATGCGGGATGGACGAGGCGTCGCGCTGGATTTCAGCATCGACCGACGCCTACACGGTTCAGCGATGGGCTGGGAGAGTCGGATGCGGTATGCGGCCGGGCCGGCGAGAAACGACCTCGGATTGGGTGCCGTGCTTGTCCGACCTGACGGCATAGTCGCCTGGGCAGGAGATCGCGATCCTGATCGTGAAGCGTTTGAGCGGGCCGCCAGCCATTGGTTCGGCAGCCCGGCAATCTGAGTCCCAAGCAGCTACCCCATTCCCTTATCGCTTCTGTGGGTGCCCCAAGAGTGCGAAGAGGAATCATGGTGCTGCCTTTTACGCATCGTCGGCGCAGCCGGTGTCGGCTTCCCAAGCCCCGCCCGAGATGACCAGCGGGATCATGAGCCGCCTGAGTGTCGACGTTGCCGCCACGTAATCGATGTGAACCTTTCTTTTCCTCAACCGATTTCAAGGAGCACACATGACGATCACCCTCCGCCCGGGAACCATCGTGATGTTCACCGGCGATTCGATCACCGACTGCCAGCGGCTCGAGAGCGAACAGGGCCTCGGGTTCGGCTACCCGCTGCGCATCGCGGGGGAGTGGGGCCTCCGGCACCCGGAGCGGGCCGTGACCTGGCTGAACTCCGGGATCGCGGGCGACAAGGTGATGGACCTCGAAGCCCGATGGCAGGCGGACGTGCTCGACGCGCGCCCGGACGTGGTGTCGATCCTCGTCGGCATCAATGACATGGGCTGGCACTCCTACGACCCGGACGGCTACGTGATCCCCGCAGAGGATTTCGCGGCAGGTTACGACCGCCTGCTCGCGCCCCTCGCCGAGACCGGCGCCGACCTGATCCTCATCGAGCCGTTCCTCCTGCCGATTCGCGGCCCCATCGAGGTCGGCGACGCGCACCTCGGCGAAGAGGTCAGGAAGGAGTGGCGCGCTGACCTGGACCCGAAGATCCAGGTCGTGCGCGAGCTCGCCCGCAAGTACGGCGCGCACCTGCTCGCCGCCGACGGCATGTTCGCCGAGCTCGCCGCGACGGCCGGGCCGGAGCACTGGACCGCGGACGGCGTGCACCCGACGCCGGCCGGTCACGCCGCACTCGCGGCGGCCTGGCTGCGCCTGGTCGCGTGACCGTGCCTGGCGATCGCCCGCGACACCGGCCGGTAGGAGAGCGGACTGCCGTTGAGCTGTTCCTGGTTCGGGTCCGGCCGAGATAGGGCCAGAAGCGGCCATGAGCCGATCATGTTCGTAATCTCGGAAGCGGGCTGGAGCCTCTCCGAGGCTCTGAGAGGCGGAATCTCGGAAGTCCAGTCTGGAGACGGCTTCCGAGATCAGCCGATCTCGGAAGCCGGGGCGATGCACAGCCGTACATGCGAGTCGCCTGCCCAGGCCGGCGTCTTCAAGATCTACCCATGGCCGGTATTGCCCGTATCTCGGCTGGACCCGCGTCTGCGCCACGGCTCGGCGAGTGATCTGACACCTGCCCGGCCACCGACTAGCCGGAGGAGGACGCGGCTAAATTCACGGTGGCGCGGCCGGGACCGGATCCAACTGCCGAAAGGCCCGATCCCGCACCGCAGGGACGCCAATTGGGTTGTCTTCGGCTGGATCGTCCCGATTGTGAGCCTGTGGTTCCCCAAGCAGATCATCGACGATATCTGGGCGGCCTCGAAGCCCGCCGATCCTCCCCTGAATCCGCTGCACCCCGCCGTGTTGCACGGTGCCCGCCGTTCGGGGCTGGTGCGGGCGTGGCGGGGTTGAAGACCGATCTGGAGCTGGCCCGCCAGGAGATCGCCGCGCTGCGCGGCGAGCGGAACAAGCTGAAGGAGGCGCTGCGGCGGCAGTTGGGCCAGCAGCTCGACCGGCTCGCTTCTCGTCGTCGCCATGAGCTGGCCAAACATGAAACACCAAGAAGCTTGGACCCCCTGAAACGAGGGTCACGACCACGAAAAAGCCGCCGCGACATTCTGGCTGACCTTCTCCTGACCTGCGACGGGATGCCCCAGCGCTAACGGCTGTTCCGCCGTTCCTCAGCTTGCGATTTAACCTCTGATCTTCGCGTATGCCCCGGTTGGCGCTAATAGCGATCTATCGCGCATAGGGGGCTGTAGTGGGTGAGGCCATGTCAATTCGCCAGACGAGAGGCGAGCGGTGACGGGTCAGCGGAACGCGACCTCGACGGCGTGCTCGGAGAAGATCTGCAGGAGATCGTCCAGTTCGATGCTCGGCCCCCAATCGCGCGGGCGGTGGTCTGGCCGGTCATACCCGGCGACGAGGTGGCGGCGGGCCACGTTGGAGTGGTGCCAGACCAGCCGGAACGGGCTGGTGGCACCCCATCCGCCGCAAAGGCAGTCATGCAAGGCGTCGAGGTTACAGCCGAAGTAGCCGCCGGGGCCGTTGATCGCTTCTCCGATGGCGCAGTAGAAGGCGTCGATGTCGGTGACGAAACGACCGTCGAGGTGATACGTCGTTCCAGCCGGTTTGTCCGGCAGCCCCTGGAGACGGTGACCGGCCGCCAAGTCGGCCCATTCGTGCCGCAGCAACCGGTCGTAGCGTGCCCACAGGTTGGGTTCGGCCGGGCCGCCGTCGTACCACATCTGAAAGATCTCGCGGGCACCGCTCGGCGTCGGCTCCTCGATTCCGCCGTCGAGGGTGATGTCCAGCAGGCCGTCACCCAACCTCGACGGGCGGGCGGTAACGACGGTGGCCGACAGCAGTCCAGCCCCTCCGGCGGTATGGCCGTCGCGTTGAAGGGTCATGATGGACGCCGTGATCTTGCGTCCCTCGATGGTCCCTGCCAGTAGCGCTTCGGGACGGAAGCCGATCAGGGTCACCGGCCGGACGGGCGCGGGGGGCCGCTTGCGGAAGACTCCGGCGATGTCCAGGCACTGGCCAAGTTGCTCGTCATCGAGCGCGGCCAGACGGAACCCCGTCGCGTCCGGCTTCTCCTCAGGCAGCCCCCACTCCGGGAGCAGCCGGATAAATCCGCGTAGGTCGAGGTCGACCAGGCCATCTCGCGCCGCCGACGGGCGCTGGCCGATCACGGTGACGTCGATGAGCTCTTCCACGCAGGTGCACCCGTGCTCGTCCCACAGGCACCTGGCAGGCCGCTGCTGGTGGACGGGAAACAGAGCGATGCTGGGCAGCCACGCCCGCTCGGTCCCCATATGCTCCAGCGCGTCCTGCAACGGCCCCGACGGGTCGCAGCCGAGCAGAGTGAATGCCTCGGGTGGCGGGATGGGCTCGGGGTCGACGAAGAGCCCATCGATGTCGTGGCACACGCCCAACGTGACGTCCGGCTCACCCACCTCACCGGTGTAGTCGTCCAGCAGCAGCCACCGCGCGCCCGGCAAAGCAGGAGTTGTCATCGCGACAGACTCTAGCCGCTGATTTACCCCCTTGCCTCGGTTGGCGCTGACGGTGATCTATCACGCATAGCGGGCTGTAGCGGCGAAGCCACATCGGTTCCGGGAGACGAGAAGCGGCCACCGACTCATCGTCGAGATGCGAAGACTTCGAGGAGAGGCGGTGGCTGTGACCTCCATGCTGGCACGCGCACTGGGCGGAGACATCCCACGATCTGGCGACAGTGACCGCACCGATGCGTTAGCCGTGCTGGCCGACTTCCGCACTGACTGGTTCGCCTGCTTGACCAGTCGCCCCGCGGAGTTGTTCGAGCTGACCGACGCGGTGCTGCGCGTGGACGGGCCGGTCAAGACGCTGGTCGGGCCACCGCGACGCCACCCACCGATGCGACTTCAACGTCGCGAAGGAGAGCCCGATGTCCTCGGCGAACCGGCGCAGGGTCGCCTCCACCCCCCATGCCTCGTCGCCGTGACCGCCGCTGCCATAAGGCTGCATTGGCTCGATCTCCAGCGCCAGATCGCCTTAACCGACCACGGCAAGATCAACATTGTCCTTGAGCTGGGTTCTTGCGTAGTTGACATGTGTGCGACGTGGCAGGTTGACGCTCACTCGGCGGGGCATGCCCGGCGGGTTGAAGAACACGTCTGTGGTCGGGCCGGCACGTTCAAGATCGCGATGCAGGCGTCATTCGGGATGGCGATGTGAGGGAGCGAGAAGGCCCCGGCAACATGGCATTGCCGGGATCTTGATGTGCAGCATGTCGCCTTGGTGTTCGTGCTGTCGTGTCTGATGGGGATCAGCGCATTGCGCTCATGGCGCGTTCGATCTTCTCGCTCGGATACGGCGTGGTCCTACGGGTGCCGTACAGGTCCCAGTAGAAGTCGTTTATGGCCGCCGCCACGGGTGCGTACCGGCGGATCACTGCGGCTACAGTTGGCGGGGCACCAGCGGGGTCCGCGCCGTCCGCGCACGCGCGGATGTACTCGTTGCGTTCTCCCGGTATGCCGTTCGGCGGCACCGTCACTCCGCAAACATTGGTGACGAGCCAGTTGACCAGCCGCATCAGCGCGTACCCGATGTCGTGGGTCCGGTTGCGCTCCAGGAAGTCGATCTCCTGCGTGGACAGGTCGAACCGGGAGGAGGCCGCCAGTCCGAGGTCGGCGATGTACAGGCGTTCACCATCGGTGAGGATGTTGCCGAAGTGGCCGTCGAAGTGCATCAACCCCTGGCCGTTCATGAAGGCCACGTCGGTGAGCAGGCACGACTCGACCATGGCGCTTGCCGCTATCGCAGCGTCCTGGCCAGCGGTTCGCTGAGTGGCGAGCCAGTTGTCGAGGTTGTAGGGGATGAACTCCTGAAACAGCACGATGCTGGCCGAGGCCCGGGCAAGGGCGTGGAGACGATCCCGTACCGCTGGTGATCCATCCCAGTACCGCACGACCGCCTCGATGTCGGCGTGCTCCTCGCTGGGGGGCGGCGCTCCCGGCAGCACTCGCCAGTGATACAGCAGCGGAAAGGCCGCACTGCGCCCAGCCAGGACCCAGTTGGTCGTCATGACGTTGGCCGCGAGTTCACGCCAGGCACCGAAGCCCGGCCCGCCGACCTCGACAAGTCCGTACTGGCAGAACGGAGGCACCCCGAACAGGTTCGCGGTGGACATCACGTTGCCCTCGCGGCGCTCCAGGTCGGTCAGTGGGATTCGCTTGGCGAAGACCGGCACGCCATCAATGTCCAGCAGTACCGAGGTACCACCGATCCCCGAGCCCAGAATCTGCGCCTGCTCCAGCGACTCGCCGAGCTGCCGGTCACTGTGCAACGCCAACGCGCTCGCGACATCGCTGTATCTGCTGACACGCTCACCGTGAGACATGTTCAATCGTGTGTCTTGCAGTTCCAATGGCAGGCACCCTTCGTGATCAACTTCGCGTGGTAGACGTTACACCCGTCGGGATAGGCCTTTCCGGGTTCATTCCGCGAGAACACAGTGGTCAGGATTGAGACGCGTCGAGAGCGATACGGTCGGCGAGTTGGGCTTCCAGTCCGGCGATCCGATTGTCCAGGAACCGGCTGTTGTCACGGGCCGCCGTAAGCCGCTCCTGCAGCGGTGCGTCTGTTGGGTAACTCGTCGGCCAGTGCTCGGGCGACCTCGTCGGAGAACGGGCTGCGGGACCGCTTTGTGCTCTCGCCACCGTTCGGCATAGCGGTGATGAGCCTCGGGTCCAGGCCGAGCTGGCCGGCGGTACCCGACTCCAGCACGTCGGACAGCAGCTTGCGGACACCATTGAAGACGGACCGGTGGGTGTTGCCGGTGACTGCGCCGGGCCTGCCGTTCCGATGGGCCAGCGCGATCGACGGCAATCCGTGCCGGACCCGGTGAGGTTGGTCGGCCACGAAACGCTGCGCATGTTCCTGCCGCAGTTGTGCGGGATCGTGGCCGCCACCGGGCGCGTCGATCTCCAGGAAGGCGCTGAGCTCAGCACAGGCCCGGCGCATGACGTCGAACGGGCCTCGGTTGCGCGGACACCTCGTTGAGCTCAGACTGTTCGCGAGATAGTCCCAGAGCAGGTCGCGCAACCAGCGTTGGGAGACGTTGGTGAGGTCGAAGTGGCTCTGACTGCGGTGAAACCGGCGACCGAAGTGGTCGGTCTCGATGAACCCGGTCTCCTTGGTGTCCTGCGGGCTGTAGTAGACGCAGCGCAGCCCGCAGTCGATCTCGTAGCAGATCATGCGGATCATGGAGTCGAGGTCTTTGCGGGTCAGGCCGTCAGCGCCGCGGGTGTCCAGCTCCACCAGCGAGGTGAACCGGTGCTGGCGGGTGTGGTTGGCCAGCCGCTGAACCCCGGCCAGATCCCAGGCGGACCTGCTTTGATCTGTGAATGGGCGAACAGGCCCCACTGAATCTCGGCCTTGACCAGGGCAGGCAGCCCGATCAGGTTGATCATGCCGACGCGGACGATCGGCTCGGTGACCTCGCACCACCGCCGAAGCTGCACCTGGTCCTCGTAGGACTCGCCCTCCACTCGCCAGCGCTGCTTGTGCGGCGGGCACAGACCCTTGGACGAGTCCGTCAGATAGGGGTAAACCGTGACCCGGCAGCTTCCGAACCGGTGAAGGCCGGGTTGTGGATGTCGACGTGCCCGTAGACCTGTTCGACTGTGGCGGCCGAGGCCCAGCCCCCGGCGTCGCGGGCGATCAGGCTGTTGCCGCCGGAGGCGTCGAGCACGTCGGTGGCGAATCCGTGCCGGAAGGCATGAGGGTGGACCCTCCCCGACTCCAGGCTGATGCCGGCCAGCCGGAGCATCTTGCGGACGCCCGCGGTTGCCCGCGGTTGGGGCCGTGCAACTGAAGCAGCAGCATCCCGTGCTCGACACCACGCGGGTACTCGGTGGTCATGTACTCGAAGTAGGTATGCACCATCGCGGGGCTCGCCCGCCGCACCGTGCCGCGTACGACGCCGTCCTGAATGATCCAGGGACGCTTGGTCTTGACGCGAGCCGGGTTGGGGTTGTTCTCGCGATGGCAGATGTGCACATGCGGCGCCCGGCACTCGCCGCAGGCCGCGCCCTCACGCAGGTGCAGGTCGACCAGGTGCAGCCCACAAAGCTCACCAACCCGGAACCCTCCGTCGGCCGGCCAGGTCACTGCCGGCCGGTCCCGTGCCGCCGACCGTGCCTCCACGAGGCGTTGACGGGTTCCCTCGGGAAGGAGCTTCGGATGACGCAGCCGCACCGTCTCGGCCGGCGTGAGCGGGTTGGCCGGCATCTTCGTCAACGCGTGCCCGAGGAGGGCCCGCCGCCGGTCGGTCTTGGTCGGCAACCGATCGCGCTTGAACTCCTCCGCCAGCTCCTGGTTGACGCCCCGCGTGCCCTGGTCGAGGTAGAAACCCTTCAAAGCAGCCGCCGTGGTCTCCACGGCTGCTCTGACCATAAGGGCGCTCGCCGGTCCGCCGCGGCCGGCCGAACGGGCCGGCGTCACCAGGGGAAAGTAGCTCTACTCAGAGCCTTCCGGCGTTTCGCAGTCAAAGCAGAGCATGATGAAGACGATGATCAGGGCCTCGCTCCTTGTCGGCTCGCTGCTGGTCTTCGGCGCCACCACGGCGGAGGCCCAGACGAAGCCGACGCTGGCTTTCGGGCCCCAGCGCTGCATATCGTGACGAACTCACCCACACCAAGGAGATAACTGTGCAAGGCCTTTAGGATGACGGTGCCGCTTACGGCCCCGACGAGACCATGGCCAACACCTCCGCCGACCGCGAGGACGACGGCAGAATCTACGACGACGGCGCGGTGTATGGGTCGGCGTGAAGAGGTCGACCATCTCTGGCGGCGGGCGGTTCCCCATATTCCTCGCTGCCGATTATCGGTCGATGCCTCACTCGCTGATCGTTTTGTTGGGATTTCTTAGTAGGGTTTTCCGGCATGCGTACCCTTTTCGTCGCACTGACAGCTGGCGCGCTTGCGAGCACGGCACTCACCGGAACGGCGGGCGCGAGCTCGGCCAAACCTGTCCCGACCGGCTCCGCGGCCTTCACCAAAAACCCGATCTACAAGACCGGTAAATTCGCGTCCCAGACCTGCGAGGAGCCTCCCATCAAGGGCGGTGACGTCGACTCCGTCCGGATATAGGCCAGCGCCATCTCGGCCTGCCTCGGCAAAGCGTGGGGGGCCCAGCTGAAAAAAGCTGGAATACCGTTCACCAAACCGAAAGTCACGGTCGCCTATGGGGACCGCATCAAGACCGCCTGCGGTATCTACCGCCCGGGCGACACCTTCGGTCTGTACTGCCAGAGGAACACGACCGTCTACCTGATGGTCAACGATTACGGCGTGGCAGATGAGCTCGACTCACCGCAGATGCTCGAAAGCCTCTCGATCGGATACAGCTACCACATCCAGCGGCTGATCGGCGTCCTCGACCAGGAGGCCCGGGTCGCCAGGAAGTCGTCCAAGTCCGGGGTGGTTGCTCTGAACAGCAAGGTCGCGCTGCAGAACATCTGCTTCACCGGCGCCTTCATCGGCAGCGTCTGGGACTCCCTGGGCCACAGCAAGGAGCACGGCTCCGACTACTTCATCAACCGGCACTCCCCGGAGGGCGACGTCCCGGGCAACGGAACGACAAAGAACCGCGTTTACTGGCTGGGACGCGGTTTCGGCGCGCAATCCCCCGGCGCCTGCAACATCTTCACGGCCCCGGCCTCCCGGGTGGCCTAACCCGCCGTCGCCGCCCCCTGCCGGGAAGACCACTTCGGCCTTTCCTCGTCCCGGAGTGATCGGGGCGGCGGGCCCGGCGGGGAGCGGCCACGCCTGGTTCACCGATGACCCTGGCCTGGCGGCGGGTTCGTGGACCTAACCCCGGCCGCCGCCCCGGATGGTCGGCTCGCGCGTTCCCATCTTCTCCACCTCGCTCGCCGGAGGCGTCTTGATGGTCACCCGGCCGCCCCATCCGGTGTAGCGGGTCTCGACGCTGAGCTGCCTGTCCTCTCCCACTGCCGCGCTGACGTGGGTCCTCCCCGGATAAACAGTGACCAACCGTTGGGGGAGCTGGTCGGAGCCCAGGGTGAGCCTGAAGCGCAGCACCGCGGCCTTGTCGTCCGTGGACAGCCCGGTCAGGCTGGTGTTCCGCAGCCAGGGGGAGATCTTCTCCAGCGCGCCGAAGCTGATCGTGCCCGTGTAAGTGCGCCCGGTTCGCTTCCCCTTCGTGATCAGGGCCTTCAGGGTCGCCGGCTCGGCCACGTTCACCAGTTGGCCGTACCAGCCGCTAAAGCCGGCGTTCATGCCGTGCGGGTGCTTGATCCAGCTCTTGCCCTTCGGCGGCGCCCAGGGACCGCCGGTGTAGTAGCTGGTGGTGCCGATCCTGATCGTCCGCTCTGGCCTGTTCAGAATCCACGGGAGGGTGGCGGGTATCTCAGAGGTCTCGTCAGTGGTGAGCTTCGCGCTGACGTCGGAGGCGACGATTCCGGCCCTGCCGAACTGGAAGGAGCCGGTGCGCTTGAGGAAGGACCTGTTCCCGGCGAACTCGACCAGAGTGGCGACGTCGGTGAACTTCACCCCCTTGCCCGCGGCGAACTGGCTCTTCAACACTTTGACCGGATCCGCGGAGGCGGCTGCTTGGACAGGTGTCGCGACCACGGACGTAATGATCGTGGCTGCGGCGATGCCCGCGATCATTTGCTTCACAGTGATTTCCTCTCGGCCTGATACGGGAAGGGAAATCCTGCCGGGCCATGATCACAAACGTGTTTCGGAATGCGTCGTCCCATGGCCGATGCGGGCCAGGTCGGTCAGGTGGAGTTTGGACTCTTCTGGGGAACGGGAGGGGCGGCGGCGTGGGTCACAACCGTCCGTCGACCATGTCCTGGAGCGCTCACCTGCCGACGTTGTCCAGCCTGCCAATTCCGAAGACCGACGACAGCTGAGCGCGGCAGCAGACGAGCACACTGGTTCATCCGCCGGTGCGGACGAGTCTGCAGGAGGCAGGAATCGATTGGCCCGCTTGAGGCGTCTGCGTCGTCGGTGGCTTCGTCCGTCCCGCGAGCGTGGTCGCGCGGCCGGTGCCGACCCCGTTCTCACAGGCAGTGCCGGGATCTGGTGAACGTTCCCGCCTTCCCTGTCGGGAAGGAGAGCGCCGTGCCGCTGCCGCAGATCCCGCTCGACGACCCGCGGGTCCTGGCCCTGGCCAAGACCCGCCAGCAGCTCGCCCACGAGGGCGCCTTGTGCCCGACCTGGGAGGAGCTGACCGACAAGAAACGGGAGGACTCACTGCCTGATGCCCGCAACTACCTGGAATCGGCGATCAACGCCGGACTCGTCCCGGCCGTAGAACTGATCCACAACGGACCGCTCGCCGGTCTGGGCAACATCAACCGCGAGATCGAGCGGCAGGCCACCATCATGGTCACCGCGGCCGCCGACCTCCCACTGCTGCTCTATCGGTTCCGCACCATCCCCACCGGCGGGATGAGCGCCGGGACGGTCCTGGGCAAGCTGGCCGAGACCGCCGAGCACGTCGGCGAGTTCGCCGCCCAGAACTGGGTCGACATGGACGAGGACGAGACCGCCAACTGGCGCAAGGCCCTCGCGGCCCCGGCGGAGGCTGGCCCGCCTCAGCGAAACGAGGAGGGAGAAGCTTCACCGATCCCGAGATTCCCTCAACCGCCACAGCGACATGTTCTGCACGGAAAACGCCCTGGTTCTGGGGCTGAATGACCTGGAGAGGCGCCCGGGAACCCAGAACTTATCTCTTAGAAGCCGGCGTGCCGTGGTGCCTTCATGGGGTCTGCCGCAGGACGTAGCTGCCGCCGGTGACGGCATGGTGGGCGCCGTCCTTGGGACAGCGGCCGGAGGCGCCAGGGGAGTTGCCGTCGAAGAACATGCCGGCGCACTTGAAGCACCAGCGCCACTGCTCCTGGCCGCCCGAGGAGTCGCGGTTGCCGACGTCCTCGATCAGGTAGTAGGCCGAGATGGTCGGGTAAGGACCGAAAGGCGTGTGGCCCGAGGAGCCCCGGCTGGGGCAGTGACCGAACGTGGGGTTGCCCCAGTACCACAGCCCCTGGCAGGCGCCGCACCAGCGCCAGTTGCTCTGTCCCTGGCCTCCGTCCTCGATGGTCTTGAGGACGTAGTTCCCGCTGCCGGTGCTGTGATGACCGCCGTCGAAGATGTTCCCGGCGGGGCACCCTCCCCGCGTCCCGTTCAGGGAGAACCACAGGCCGCTGCAGCGTTCACACCAGCGCCACCCCGCCTGGGCGGCGCTCGCCGGCGCCGGAGCCGCGACGGCGAGCGCGGCGCTCGCGCCCAGGAGCAGCGACGCACCGGCCATCATGCGCAGCACCGCCCTGCGGTGCAGCTGTTCGATCTGGCTCGTCATGAGCGTCCTCCATTTCGATGGGATGCCGGGCTCCCGACTATCGAGGAGGGCCACCGGTCCCGGAAGGCGTCCCGGCGAACTCCGTACAAGCCCGTACAAGCCCGGTGACGGGATGAAAAGGAAGGGCCGCGATGCCACCCGAACCGGAGATCGATCTACTCGACGCCAGCCGGATCACGCAACGGCTGCTCCGCCGTACCTGTGCCTGGTGCGGGACGGAGGTGCCCTACTCCGGACGCGGACGCCCGCGGCGATACTGCGGCAAGTCCTGCCACGACAGGTCATGGGAGGTGCGCTCCGCCGAGGCCCGGCTGCGGCGCGACATCGCCGCCGGCACCGCGAGCACCGAGCCGGTCCGCGAGGTGATCCGTGAGACCGTCACCGAACGGCGCACCCGGCTGATCGCCGCTGCGCCGCCGTCGACGGCTCCCGGGTGGATCGCGCACCTGGAGGAGCTGGTCCGCCAGCTCACGGTCGGGGAGCTGGCGGCCAGCACTGGCATCACGCCAAGCTGCCGCGCGCCTTGCACACCGTGACCATGGCGCTCGACGGCGCCTACCCGGGCGGCCTGAACGTTCTGAAGCGTCCCCGCAGCGAGGCCATCGTCCGTCTCGCCTCGGCACCGTGCTCCAGGCCGAACAGGGCCGGGCCGCAGTGTTACTCCCAGCCGGTCTTCTGGAAGTTGCCAAGGAAGGCGAGGTCGCTGCCCACTCCCGCCGGTATCGGGCCGAGTTCCACCGGGCCGGAGGGGGAAGTCAGGCTGGCGCGGTAAAGCTTCGCCGTGCTGGCCGTGGCGTCCTCGCTTGCTGCGATGATCAAGGACTGGCGGTCCCGGGAAATGGCGATCGACATGATCGTGGCCTCAGTCGCAGGGGCGATCTCGGCCTTGACTCCCACCTCGATCGTCTCCACGTATTCGAGGTCGGCCCGCGCGGCGGCGGGGTCGATCCGCACGGTGTAGAAGTCGTTGCTCGAACCCGCGCAGAGCAGGTCCGTGGAGTTGATCCAGGCCACGGGGGTGCAGTCACGCAGCCCGCCGTCGTCACGCACGGCGACCTTGACACTGAGCGGGTTGTGGATGGGGGCATCGGCGAACCGGTCGACCTTGCGTGCCAGGACATCCAGTTCGAACCCGGCGACCAAGGAGAGTTTCACCGCGACCTTGCTGGGGTCGGCCGCGAACGTCCCGGACGGGTGGACGGTCCCCGGGCACATGACGGCGGCCAGCCTCACGGGGCGGTAGAAGGTCTCCTCGTTCCCGTTGCTGAAACAAGCCAGGCTGATCGGGCGAGGGGAGAGGCGGCCGTTCGCGTCCGCTGAGAGGAACTGCTGGGAGTCGCGCAGGAACCAGAACGACCCGTCCGGGGCGAATCCGGGGTACTTGTCGGAGAACGTCTCCTTGACGTAGCCCTTCTTCGTCGACCTCTCCGTGATGTCCGCGAAGGCCCCCGTGCCGAGGTCGAGCCACCCCACATGCGTCGGGGTGCCGCTGTCCGGGAAGTCCACCTGGATGGCGACGCGCCGCCCGTCCGGCGAGACTGGGCTGATGCCGGCATCTCCCTTGCCGCCGCACAGGTTGCGCATGAACGCCTTCTCCCCTCCCGCCTTCTGTGCGATCTCGGTCAGCTGGGCGGCGAGTGTGCTGACGGAGAAGGTTGCGATGCGGGTGCGGAAGGTGTCGTCATAGGCCGTGGCCTGCCAGCCGCCGTCGCTCGACGAGCAGATGATCGGCCCGGGGGACGAGATCAGGCCGGAAAGGTTCCTCGCCGCCTCGGCGAGCGCGGTCTTCGTGGCATCCGCCTTATTGGCACTGCTCTGCCTTTTCTGTGAGGTGCCGGGGTCTTGGGTGTCCTTCCCGCAGGCGGTGACGGCCAGGAGGATCGCGACTGCCGCCGCGAGCCAGCCGCCTCTGCGGGTGCGCGACGTCTTTCTCGGCTGGTCCGCCGTGCCCATCAAGTCTTCTCCTCAACGTAGCAGTGATGACCTATCAAAAAGTGAATACCATTAACTATGTATTGCTCCTTCACTGCAAGTCGCGCTGAGTACCGGGGAGGCGGTCACGGCTGAGACCGGCGAAAATGGGCGGGTGACAGCATTGACGCGACGGGAACGACTGCGGGCGGAGCTCGAGCAAGATGCCAAGATCGCCGCTCGAAGGATCGCCGCCGAAGAGGGCGTCGAGGGCCTCACCGTCGCTGCCGTGGCCCGCAGCGTGGGGATAACGCCACCGGCCCTCTATCGCTACTTCAACGGCAGGGCGGGTCTCGTCCGTGCCCTCTACGACGACGTCACCGCCGAGTTCATGACCACCGTGTCCCAGGCCGTGGAGCGCCAGGACCCCGACGACGTCAGCGCCCGGCTGCACGCGGCCACCCGCGCCGTGCTGGACTGGTCGCTGGCCAACAAGGCCGAGTTCGACCTTCTCATGGGCGCCGGTTATCCCAAGGTCGCCGCGTCGGAAGAGGGCATCCCAAAGGTCATCTTGCGTGAGCTCGGCGGTCTGTTCGGATTGCTCTTTGTACGGCTGTGGCGCGAAGGGCGGCTGGACTACCTCGCGGACGAGCAGATCGACCCCGCCCTGGCACGGCAGTTGCGGATCTACCGCGAGACCATCGGACTCGAGCTCCCCATCGGAGTGGCCCTGCTGATGATGACCTGCTGGCGGCAGATCTACGGACTGATCTGTCTGGCCGTCTACGGTCACCTCTCGTTCTCCTTCGAGGACCCCCTGCCGCTGTTTGAGCACATGATGGACCAGCTTCTCGGCCTGCTCGGGCTCAGCCGAAGTCCCAACCTGCGCTGACGTGCCTCAGCGGCTGCGCCGCCCACGGAACGTCGCCGTGCCGGAGGTCCGACTGCTCCACCGTTATACGAAGCAGCCGCACCACGCCCATCGAGTACGGCCTGCTCTGGCCGCGCGCGGGGAAACCCTCCGCGTCCGCGCCTTCGTCAAGACGGCCCTCGAGGTGGCCGACGCCACCCGGCGCAGTGGTCCAGGAGCTCCGGCTCAGACGGGCCGGTGTCCGAGATGGTGACGAGAGTGTGCAGCCCCGCGAGGACGCCGGGCGCGGTGAGACCCGGGATCGTGGGCGAGGCGCTCCAGCAGGAGCGTGCGACGCCGCCCGTAGCGCAGCCGGGTGGCGTGGATGTGGCGGTCGTAGGCGTAGGTGTCGATCAGGTCGGCCAGGACCAGCTGGTTGAGGCTCTCGGTGTACTGGTCGGCCTCCTGCGCCAGGACGACCTCCTGGAGCAAGATGGGGCGGGCACGAGCTGAAAGCGGGCGGTGTGGTACTGCGTGGCGACCTTGCCCTTGCCGGTGCGGCAGGGGGAGCCAGCCGGGGCGGCGCAGGAGGACATCGGGCAGTCGTGGGCCTCCACGTGGAGGAAGTCGTCGTCGTGCACTCCGAGGTCGTTTCATGGGTGCGTTTCACCCGTCCAAGATTTTGCACCGGCCTATGAAACAGCGGAAGTCCAGCATGCTTCCGGCCGGGGCGGCTGTTTCATAGGCGAGGGCTTATGAAACAGCTCTGCCGGTTCACGGGACGAATGTTGATCTCCCGGGCGGCCTCGCGCAAGCTTGGCCGCCCGCGAGCGTCGTTCAGCAGACGGGCGGCCGCAATGATGGCCTGGGTCCGCCAGCGCGCCGACGCGATCTCACCCCTCACCTAGCCCGTCCGCTGCCGATGGCCGGCGCGGGGCGCGATGGCGGCATCATCGAGGGGGGTGCCGGCGCCGGATGGCCGGCATCGTGGATTTCCTGTGCCGGGAGGAGACTGGTCCGTACCTCGTCCTCGACGGATACCCGGCAATATGCTCTATTTCGGTGCGTGGAAGCCGCCGATCTTCTGCTCGAGCAGTTCGGCCAGCCGCAGCGGGGCGCGGTCCTCGAACATCGGACCGATGAGCTGCACTCCCACCGGCAGGCCCTCAGGGGACCGACCCGCTGGTATGGCGGTGGCGGGCAGGCCGGGCATGGTGGCCAGGCCGGCCCAGACGAGCTGGTCGAAGTACGGGTACTCGACGCCGTCGATGTCGATGCGCCGTTCCAACGGATTGGGGTCGTGGTCGTGCGGGAACGCGGGCGTCGGCGTGATCGGGCACACCACGGCGTCGAACTCGGCGAACAGTTGCCGCCAGCCGTGGCGGTGGACCTCGCGGCGGTTGTTCGCCTCCATCCAGTCGTGGTGGCTGAACACCATGGCGCGCAGCCGCACGGCGTCAAGACTCTGGTCGTCCGCGCTCAGTCCGGCGACGCGGGTCCGCAGCTGCTCGTACGATTCGATGGGAAAACGCGCGACGGAGCCCGAAATCAGCAACCGCATGTAGAGCGTCGCGGCTTCGGTCAGATCGGGCAGCAGCGGACTGTGCCGTTCGACGCGGGCGCCGCCGTCGACGAGCGCGGCGGCCACCCGGTTCACGCCCGCCCGCACGGCGGACCCGGTCGGAATGAGCGGATGCTCCTCGAGCACCAAGACTCGGAAGTCGCAGAGCCGCTCGTGGCGCGCGGGCGGCAGCGTCACGTCGTACGCCACACCGTGCGTCAGCGGGTCCGGTCCGGCCATGACGTCGAGCAGGAGCGTGAGGTCGCGGGCGGTGCGCGCCATCGGACCGACGACGGCCAGATCGAGGTCGACCGGCAACGGCGGCGCCGGCGGCGCGACCATGCCGCGGGTCGCCGCCAGCCCGAGCGTCGGCTTGTGCGCGTAGACACCGCAGAAATGCGCGGGGGTGCGCAACGAACCGGCGATGTCGGAGCCGATGGACAGCGCGCCGAACCCGGACGCCAGAGCCGCCGCTGATCCGCCGGAGGACCCACCCGACGTGCGACCGTGATCCCACGGGTTGTTGGTGGTGCCGTAGATCTCGTTGAAGCTCTGGATATCTTGCAGCCCCACCGGCACATTGGTCTTACCGAGCACCACCGCGCCCGCGGCCTTCAGCCGCGACACCTGTACCGCGTCCTCGGCCGGCATAAAGTTCGCCTGCGGCAGCATGCCCCAGGTCGTGGGCAGCCCGGCGATGTTGTAGGACTCCTTGACCGTCACCGGAATACCCAGCAGCGGCCGGTCCTCGCCGCGGGCGCGCGCCTGGTCGGCACCGCGCGCGGCGGCCCGCGCACGGTCGAAGTCCGGCACGCAAATCGCGTTGATCACCTTGTCGTCCCGCTCGATACGGGCGATCGCCGCGTCGGTCAGTTCCACCGAGCTCACTTCACCGGCACGCAAGGCAGCCGCGAGTTCTTCGGCCGACTGAAAATTCCATTCCATGAATTTGACTCTAACGGCCTGCTGCAGAGGCTCGTCCCACACAAGTCGCCCGCATCCACCGGAAAAATCGAAACGGCCACCTTCACTGGGCCGAAGTCGCGCACTCGTTCTGCCGTCAAAGATGGTCCACCCCAGGTCAGCAGGGTCAGCAGCAGGTCGACTCCACTGGCAAGGGCATGAAATTCCGCTTCGCGCAATGAGATGGACATCTCAATGCTCATCCTGTTTCTCTCCGGTCACTGACTATTCGCTCGACTGCTGGCCATAGTGCGCGGGGATTGTCCAGTAAACGGGGTAAGTCATTTTAAATTTGTTCTATCGAGGTGGCTGGGGGTCAGCGGCCTTCGAAGCGGGCGCGGCCGGCTCATGCACCGGGACGCGCCGCGTCGGCCATCACCGCAGACCGAAGCTCGCGCCGGGGGCGGCTCAGGGCGTCATTCCCAGCTCGCGCAACTGCGCGGGGCGCAACGGCCGCCAGCCGCTGGTGTCGAGCTTGGCCAGCTCCGCCTCCACGTCCACGTTGATGACGCCGAAGAAGTTGATGAGCGTGGCGCCGTGCGTATCTGGGGTCCCAGTAGTGTCCGCCGAATTTCCAACGGGTATGCAGGTCAGGGGCCCTTCTGAAGTTCGTCCTGGAAGACCCCTTGCCGAAGCTCTGACCAGCATTTCCGTTGCTTCTGCGGCGATTACTACCGAGACCCCGTGCTCGGGTTCGCCTGAGTCGTGGACGGTGGGGCTCTCAGTACGAGCGTGGCAGGCCGAGTACGCGGTGGCCGAGGTAGGACAGGACGAGGTTGTTGCTGACCGATGCGATCTCCAGCAGCTTGGCCTCGCGGAACTTGCGTTCCACGTCGAACTCGACGGCGAAGCCGTTGCCGCCGAAGGCGGTCATGGCCGCGTTGGCCGCGGACCAGGACGCTTGGGAGGCGAGGAGCTTCGCGGTGTTGGCCTCGGCCCCGCACGGCTGGCCTCGGTCGAACAGGTCGGCCGCGTGGAACCGCATCAGCGAGGCGGCCGCCAACTGGGCGTGGGCCTGGGCGAGGGGGAACTGGACGCCCTGGTTGGCGCCGATCGGGCGGTCGAAGACCTCCCGCTTCGAGGCGTAGGCCACGGCCCGTTCGACCAGGAAGCGGCCGTCGCCGAGGGCCTCTGACGCTACCAGGACACGTTCGGCGTTCATCCCGTCGAGGATGCAGTGGAAGCCGCGTCCCTCCCCGCCGATCAGGTTCTCTGCGGGCACCCGCAGGTCGTCGATGAACACCTGGTAGGTGTGGTGGGCGGACATCACTGGAATCCGCTGCCACGTCACGCTCGACCCGGCCTCCCGCAGGTCCACCAGGAAGACCGACAGACCATCGGTCTTCCGCGTCACCTCGGTCGCGGGGGTCGTGCGGGCCAGCAGCAGCATCAGGTCCGAGTAGGCGATCCTGGACGTGAAGATCTTCTGCCCGTTGATGACGTAGTGGTCGCCGTCGCGCACCGCTCTGGTCGTGATCTTGGTGGTGTCGGAGCCCGCGTCGGGCTCGGTCACCCCGAACGCCTGCAGGCGCAGCCGACCTGCGGCGATCTCCGGCAGGTAGCGCTTCTTCTGCTCCTCGGTGCCGTGCCGCAGCACGGTGCCCATCGTGTACATCTGGGCGTGGCAGGCGCCCGCGTGCCCGCCCGACTGGTGGATCTCCTCAAGGATGATCCCGGCCTCGGTGATGCCGCGCCCGCCGCCGCCGTACTCCTCGGGGATGAGCGTGGCCAGCCAGCCGAGCTCGGTCATGACGCGGACGAACTCCGCCGGGTACTCGCCGTTCGCCTCCAGATCGCGCCAGTACTGGCCGGGGAAGCGGGCGCAGACGTCGCGGACGGCGAGCCGGATGGCTTGGTGGTCATCGGTGGGCTGAAAGTCCATAGCTGGAGACTGTACGGCTTTGCGACGATTATGTGTAGCATTCCTGCCAAATCATGCTTGAAACAGTCGTACCAAGACCATCACTCAACTGATTGGAGGGATGATGCGCACCAACTTGCTCAGCGGGGTGCGGGTGCTCGCGGTCGAGCAGTACGGCGCGGCGCCGTTCGGCACGCAGCTCCTCGGGCATCTCGGCGCCGAGGTCGTCAAGATCGAGCAGCCGGGCGACGGCGACGTGTCCCGGTCGGTCGGGCCGCTGTTCCTCGACGACCTGCCGGAAACCGCGCGGAGCGTGTTCTTCCAGGGACTCAACGGCGGCAAGAAGAGCCTCACGCTGAACCTGGCGCACGACAGGGGCAGGCAGATCCTGTTCGAGTTGGCCGCGAGCGCCGACGCGGTGGTCAGCAACCTCCGGGGCGACGTCCCCGAACGGCTGGGCCTCACCTTCGACCGGCTGCGCGCGGCCAACCCCCGGATCGTGTGCGGGCACCTCACCGGCTACGGCCGCGCGGGGGAGCGGGCGGCGCGGCCGGGTTACGACTACCTGATGCAGGCGGAGCTGGGATACTTCGACCTGACCGGTGAGCCCGAAGGCCCGCCGTCCCGGATGGGCATCTCCATGATCGACCTGACCGGCGGGGTGGTGCTCGCCCTCGCCACGGTCAGCGGCATCCTGCGGGCGCGGGCCACGGGCCAGGGGGGCGACGTGGACGTCAGCCTGTTCGACGTGGCGCTGTTCAGCCTCAACTACCCGGCGCACTGGTACCTGAACGGCGGGTTGCGCACCTCCCGGCTGCCCCGCTCGGCGCATCCGTCCCTCACCCCGTGCCAGAGTTATCGCACCGCGGATGGCTGGATCTACCTGATGTGCAACAAGGAGAAGTTCTGGCCGCTGCTGTGCGAGCGGATCGGGCGTCCCGAGTGGGGCGACGAGCCGAGGTTCCGTACGTTCGCCAACCGGCTGGCGGCCAGGGACGAGCTGACCGGCCTGCTCGACGGGGAGCTGTCCAGGCGGACCACCGCCGAGTGGCTGGCGGTGTTCGGCGACGCGGTGCCCGCCGCGCCCATCCTGACGCTGCCCGAGGCCATGGACAGCCCCATGGTCCTGGACGGCGACCGGGTCGAGCGGATCGACGTGGGTACGGGAACCGTGCTGCGGATGCTCGCCAGCCCGATCAGGGCGGACGGCCCGGCACGACCGCCCACCTCCGCGCCCACCCTCGGCGAGCAGACCGACGAGGTGCTCACCGCACTGGGCAGAACGGCCGCTGAACTGAGCGAACTGCGCGCGCTGGGCGTGATATGAGCGGCGAAAGGAACCGTGATACGAGCGGTGACAGGAGCATCGACACGGCCCAGGTGATCCTGTTCGTGCCCGGCGACCGGCCCGACCGGATCGGGCGCGCGCTGGCTGCGGGGGCGGACGCGGTGGTGATCGACCTGGAGGATTCGGTCGCCCCCGCGAACAAGCCAGCCGCCCGCGAAGCTGCCATCCGTGCGGTTGAAGCCGCCCGGGTTCTGCCGGTTGGGGTGCGAGTTAATGCTCTGACCACACCCGACGGAATCCGTGATCTCGCGGCCCTGTTCGACAGTTCGGCCGTGTTGCCGGACTTCGTCGTCCTGCCGAAGGTCGAGTCGGCGGCTGAAGCGCGGCTGTGCGCTCAGGTGCTCGGCGGCCGGGACTGGCGTGGTGAGCTGGTGTGTAGCATCGAGTCCGGCGCGGGGCTTGAGCATGCTGCGGAGATCGCCGCCGCCGACCCGCACGTGGTCGCCCTCGGTTTCGGTGGCGCTGACCTGGCCGCGGCGCTGGGCGCCGAGCTGGATTGGGAGCCGATGCTGCCCGCGCGGGCTCGCCTGGTGTGGGCCGCGGCGGCGGCCGGAATCCGCGCACTCGACATGCCCTGCCTCGACCTCGACTCCGCCGCCGTGCTCGCCAAGGAGTGCCGCCGCGCCCGCACGATGGGCTTCACCGGAAAGTTCGTGATCCACCCCAAGCAGGTGGACGGCGTCAGGCAAGCGTTCACGCCGACGGCGCTGCAGGTTGCGGACGCGCACGCGGTGCTGGGGGCGGCCGAGGACGGCGGGGCGGTCCGCTTCCGCGGATCGATGATCGACGCCGCCGTGGTGCGCCGCGCCCGGCTCGTCATCGAACGCGCGGGGGGCGGCGCATGACGTTCTCCGCGTACTACCTGCTCGGTCCCGGTAGGTACGCCGAGCGGTTCGGGCTCGACTTCGAGGACTTCGCCGTGGGACAGCGGTTCCGGCACCGGCCGGGAGTCACCTTGTCCCAGCAGGACAACACCGAGCACGCGCTGGACACGATGAACTCCGCGATGCTGCACTTCGACGCCGCCTACGCCGGGCACACCGCGTGGGGCAGGCCGCTGATGGTCAGCACGCTCACCGCGCAGCGGGTGATCGGCCTGTGCGCCAAGACGTTCGCCCGGCGGCGCAGGCTGCCGGGGTTCGACGAGATCGGCCTGCGGGCACCGGTGTTCGGCGGCGACACGCTGTACGCCGAGTCGGAGATCCTCGCGGTGGACCCCGGTGGCGATCCGGATGTCGGCGTCGTGCGGGTGCGCACCCGTGGGCTGAACGCGTCCGGCGCCGAGGTGATCGACCTGAGCTACCGCGCGGAGATCTACCGTCGGGGGCGTGGCCCGGACGCCGATCCCGGCGGACCGCCGGTGGACGAGCCGAGGTTCGCGGCCTACGACCTGGTTGACGGCGACCTGCGGGAACGGTACGGCCTGTTCTTCGAGGACTGCCGGCCGGGCGAGCGGTTCGCGCACCACCCCGGATACACCTTTCTCCGCGAGGAGGCGATCGGGCAGGCCCGCAGGTCGATGGAGTTCGCACCCGGCTACCACGAAGGGCCGCCCCTGGTCACCGAGATGTTCGTGCTCGCCGCCGCCACGACCGCATCGACGCGCACCTTCGGGCGGGTGGTGGCGAACCTCGGCTGGTACGACATCGAGCTGCCGACCCCGGTGCGCGCGGGTGACACCGTACGGGCCGACTCGGAGATCCTCGACGCCCGCCCGTCGAGGTCGCGTCCCGCCGAGGGGGTCCTGTCGGTCGCCACGCGGGCGGTGAACCAGCGCGGCGAACCGGTGCTGTCGTTTCGGCGCTCCCTGCTGGTGCACCGTAGGGGCGCTGACAGCCCCTACGGCCCCGCCGGCTACGGGTAGACCCGTGGCATCCCCGGCGGCCACGGATACCTGACCTTGAAGATGGACAGGAAGACCAGGATCTCGACCCCGCGCACGCCGGGCACCGTACGAATGCGGTCGGACACCAGCCGATGCAGGTGCTCCGCGTCCAGGTTGCTGACCTCCGCCATCAGGTCGAAGCCCCCCGCGGTGGCCATCAGCCACTCGACCTCGTCGATCTGCGTGATCGCCGCGGCGATCACGTCCAGGTCGCCCTGGCAGCGCAGGCCGATGGCGGCGCGGTGCAGGAAGCCCACCTTCCTCGGGTTGATAATGGCCGCGATCTTGATGACGCCCGTGTCGATCAGGCGCGCCACCCGCTGCCTGGTCGGCGCGAGGCTGAGCCCGACCGCCTCGGCGATCCGCCCGTAGGTCCGCCGCCCGTCCTCCTGCAATTCGGCGACGATCCGCCGGTCGATCTCGTCCAGCGTCACCTCCTCGCCGCTGTCGGTCAGCGCGGGCAGGACCGGGGGGCATCGCCGGGCGCCGACGGGCTCGTCCGGCACCCGTCTGCCCGAGCCGGGAGGCCAGGAGTAGGAGGCCTTGAACAGGTTGAGATACAGGAGGGTCTCGATGTCGCGCACACCGGGGACCGCGCGGATGCGCTCGGCGAGCAGGCCGTACAGGTGCTGCTCGTCCACGCAGCGGAGCTCGGCGATCAGGTCGTAGCGGCCCGCGGTGGCGACCAGCCAGTCGACCTCGTCCACCTCGCTGATCGTGGCCGCGATGGCGTCGAGGTCGCCCTCGCAGCGCAACCCGACCGCGACCCGCAGCCGGAAGCCGAAAGCACCGGGGTTGGTGATGGCCACGATCTCGATCAGCCGGGACCTGGTCAGGCGGGCCACCCGCTGCCGGGTCGGCGCCTCGGTGAGCCCGACCGCCTCGGCGATCCGCCCGTAGGTCCGCCTGCCGTCGTCCTGCAGCTCGGCGATGATCCGCCGGTCGATCTCGTCCAGCGCGGGCGAATCCTGCGGTTCGCGGCTGTCATGGAGGGCATCGGTCACCCCGCAATCGAAGCATGACCGTCGCCCGTCTGCCACGCGACCCCCCGCCCCGACCGGAACAGCGAAAATATTATCACTTGGCTATCTAATCTATAAGAAACAGTTGTTTATAAGGGTTCCATCAACTATTTTGCCATGCATGAGCGAATCCTATGACGCCGATGCGGTAGCGCTGTCGGACGGCATGCTCCGCCGCGAGTCCGGCCGCCTGCTGATCGAGGACGTGCCAGTCGACGCCCTGGTCGAGCGGTTTTCCGCACCGCTGTTCGTGCTGTCCGAGTCCACCCTGCGACGGCAGGCGCGCCGCATCCGCGCCGCGTTCGAGCGGGCCTGGCCCCAGGGCGAGGTCCTGGTGCTGCCCGCGGTCAAGGCCAACCCCGTCCTCGCGCTCCAGCGGGTGCTCGCGCAGGAGGGCATGGGCGCCGACCTGGTCGGCGCGGGCGAACTGGAGGTCGCGGTCCGAGCCGGGATCGACCCCGCCCTGATCTCGCTCAACGGCACCGGCAAGGACCGGGCCACGATCGAGCGCGCCGTGGCACTCGGCGCCCGCGTCACCATCGACGACGTGCGGGAGATCGAACTCTCGGTGGCGGCGGCCCGCACCGTCGGCAAGCAGGCCAACCTGCGGATACGGCTGCGGCCCTACTACGAGACCGACGCCCGCATGGAGGCCTTCGGCATGCCGATCGCCGACATCTACGGCACCTACAAGTCGGGCGTCCCCTACGACGACCTGGCTGAGGCCGGTCGCGCGCTGTCCGCGCCGGAACTGCGGGTCACCGGCGTGATGATGCACATGGGCCGCTACACCACCGACCTGTCGGTCATCGGCGGGTTCAGTAGGCGGTTCGGCGAGCTGACCGCCGAGGTGTCGGACCTGTGGGGCGGCTGGACTCCGGACACCATCGACGTCGGCGGCGGATTCGCGCCGCAGGTCGACGGGTTCGGCCGGGCGAACCCGAGCTTCGTCCCCCCTGTCCCGCCGTCGATCGAGCACTACGCCGAGGTCGTCTGCGAGAACCTGGCCAAGGGCCTGGCGTCGGGCGGCATCGGCGTCGAGGGCCGTACCTTGGAGGTCGAGCCGGGCCGCGCGTTGTTCGGGCCGTGCGGCATCCACGTGGCGACCCTGCTCAACGTGAAGCGCCAGACCCAACCCTTCCCCTTCACCTGGTACGAGACGGACACCACGCAGCTGTTCCTCTCCGAGATCCCCGACCAGGCCGGCCGCCCGCCGGTGATCCCCGTACGGCTACCGGAGACCGAGACCGCGGTCGAAGTCCGGGTCGTCGGCCGCTCCTGCATGTCCGACGTGCTCGCGCGCACCGCCATGCTGCCCGCCATGAGCGCGGGTGACCTGCTGGCCTTCTGCTTCACCGGCGCCTACAACGACGCGAACGCGAGCAACCTCAACCTGCTGCCCCGCCCCGCGACCGTGCTGGTGAACGGCACGCAGGCCCACCTGGTACGGCGGGCCGAGAGCATCGAGGACCTGCTCGCGCGCGACACCCTCCCCGACTACCTCCACCACACCTTCACTGGAGCCGCCCGATGACCATCACCACGCCCGTACTCGACCACGCGGGGCTCACCTGCGCCGACCTGGCGGCCTCGCTCGCCTTCTACCACGACCTGCTCGGCATGCCGCTGCTCGACCAAGGCGAGGCGCAGGCCCGCGCCGCGGGCATCGAGGACGCCTGGCTCGCCTTCGCCATGCTCGACGCGGGCCGGGGGCAGATGATCGAGCTGCTGGAGTACCGCAGGCCCAGGAGCGCGCCGTCGGTCGCGCCGCCGGTCAGCAGCGTGGGAGGCGGGCACGTCGCCATGGGCGTCCAGGACCTCGACGGGCTGCTCGCGCGCCTGGCCGAGGCCGGGGTCCACCCGCTCACCAGGGAGCCGGTCACGGTGTCAGGGCACGGGCACTGGGACGGCGCGCGGCTCGTGTACGTGCTCGACCCCGACCGCCACGTGGTCGAACTGATCCAGTTCGCCGCCGGGCGATAGGATCGGCGCGGCCTGTCGACCATGGCGGAGGCCGTACAGTTCCCGACGCCGCACGCCCCCGCGCAGGCGCTTCGCGGTCAGGAACGGAGATCGGCATGACGGTGGTGCTGTCCGGCGAGGACGTGCGGCGGGTGCTGACGGTGCCGGAGTGCGTGGCCGCGATGCGTACGGTGCTGGCACGCTGGGCCGGATCGTCTTCGGTTTCTCCCGGACCGAGACCTTCCTGGGCGCCCGGTATCGGAAACATGCCCGTCGGATCGCCGAGCAGAAAGCGATCGTCGTCGGCGAAAACTCGATCCTGGCGGTGATCTGGCATCTGCTGGCCGACCCCGACGAGCACTTCGAGGACAGCGCAGATGAGAAAGTGCCGCGAAAGTTGAGGCCCTGCACACGAGCTATAGCCCGCCCTGGGCCATGGGGTTGTCGCGCCAGCGGTCGGCGGCGCGGACGTAGCCGTGCACGGTGGGGGAGGTGGGCTTCCACCGGCCCTGTTCGGCGATCTTCCCGGTGGGCACGCCGGCGTCGGCCAGCGTGGTGGCGCCGCCGGCGCGCAGCCCGTGCGCGCTGTAGTGCTCGGCGTCGGCCAGCCCGGCCCGTAGCGCGGCGTCCTTGACGATCTGGTTGAGCGTGACCCCGGACAGCCGGGCGCCGCCGCGGCCGGCCCAGCCGGGGGTGCCGCCGATCCGGCCGAACCGGTCGATGGGCCGTAGCAGCGCCCCGGCGGTGATCCCGTGTTCGTGGAGCACCGCCTACCACGGGGTTGAGGAGCCCAGGAACAGCCGTTGGCGCTGAGAATGATCCTGAGCGAAGTATGACGTCGGACTTCGGTGTGTGATCGCCCTACCTGGAGGTTTCCGGCCCGTGGATGATGCGGTGGATGATGGAGCGTCCGACGCTGTACTCGGTGGCCAGATCGGCCAGGGACACCTCGCCCTCGGCGTAGCGGCGGCGAATGGAGCGCCGGGCGGGTTCGGGCAGCTTGGGCTGCTTGCCCTTGAGCTTGCCGTTCTTCTTCGCCGGCGCCATGCCCTCACGGGTGCGCAGGCGCCCGAGGTCGACCTCGAACTCGGCGACCATGGCGAGGGTCTGCAGGAACAGCCGGCCGAACGGGTCGGTCCAGTCGTAGACAGAGCCGCCGAGTCCGAACAGGACGCCACGCCCGGACAGGCCGGTCAGGGTCTCGTTGGCCTCGGCCATGTTGCGGGCGAACCGGTCGAACGTGATCACGGTGAACACCGTCCCGTCCTACACGGCGGCGAGGGCCTGGTCGAGGCCGGCGCGGTTACGGCGGGTGGTGCCGGAGAAACCGCGGTCGATGTAGATCCGGTCGTCCGGCACGCCGAGGACCAGGAGCTGCCCGGCCTGGATGATGACGTCTTGCTCGTCGGTCGAGCAGCGGGCGTAGCCGACGCGGGTTCCGTTCACCCTCAAGTGTTCCGTATAGGCCCTTCACCGGAACAGCTCGCGGAACACCTGTGCGGAACACCCCGACCTGGGGCGCTGTCTCGGCCGGCGGGTGTTCCGGTGGAGGATCCCCTAACGGAACACCCGCACAAACCCCCAGCCGCCCACGCCTGACTACCATTCAAGATCAGCTACTTGCGAGCCAGTGCCACGGGTATTACCAATGCCCCTGGACGGGCTGGTCGGCAGTCGCTCTGATGGGCGCCACGTGGATGATCATCGGCTCGAGAGGTCCACCCCGGCCGGACGGCCACCAGAGCCGATCGAGATCGCTGGTGTGGCCGGCCTTGGCGCGCAAAGCGCGTGATTACCCGCGTCGGGCGGTGGCCGAGGTGTTGAAGTCGCATGTGCGGTAACGACGCGATACTGGATCATGATGTGATCGTTGGCGTGAGAGGAACTGCGCCGGCAATTCGTGATCAAGCGCAGCGATCAGCACGTGAACTGGGTGAAGACGCCATGGGCTGTCCAGGGAGAGAGGTCTAGGGCATGCGCGGTCGACTTGCGGCTGCGGCGTTGGTGGTGACGCTGGGGGCTTGTAGCTCTGGGGGCGCGAGCACCCCTGCCCCCTCGGCGTCCGCTCAAGGCCCTCCGGTGCGGACAGGCTCGGGAACCTGGATAGAAGTTGTCGAGGCCGGGCACGGGACTTCGCTGGATGAAGTGGTGGTAACCAGCAGGCGGGACGCGTGGGCGGTCGGTAACGGCGAAAGCGGCCCCACCGTCAAGCGGTGGAATGGCATCGGCTGGCGCGACGTCACCATACCCGCCGGGCCGGAGTTCCCCATGGCCGTGTCCGCCTCATCGAGCCGTGACGTCTGGGTATTCGGCACCGACGGGAGAGTCTGGCGATGGAACGGTCGTACCTGGTCCAGGCAAGGCGGGCCGACAGGGAGCGACGAGTCGGCGGCGGCCGTGGTGGCGGGCGCCGGAGAGGCGTGGCTGGCGGGAGTCGAGGACGTTGCATATATCAACCGGTGGTCTCGGGAAAGGTGGACCAGGGCGGCTTTACCGTTCAAAGTGGACATCCAGGCGCTCAGCGCGGTGTCACCGAACGATGTGTGGGCCATGGGTGACTCCGCGGTCCTGCACTGGGACGGCACCAACTTTCGGGCCATCCCGCTGCCCCCGCCCTACGCGATCCGGTCGTCGGAGGCCGACGGCACATACCTCCGCCTGTTGGACGTGGCGGCGGTGTCACCTGGGGAAGTCTGGGTGGTGGGAACGATGGGGAAAGATTCCTCGGCGGGAGTGGCATTCCGGTGGGACGGTCATCGATTCACCTCGCTCGCGCTTCCGGAAGGAACGGCCGAACTCACTGCGGTCGAAGGCGATGGGCATGGCGGATTCTGGACCGCCGGCGGCGTAGGCCGCGACAGATGGGACACGCGCCTACAAATTCTTCACAACGATGGCCGGCACTGGACCCAGGAGCCAACCCCCGAGCGGACCGGGACTTGGGGTCACGTTGTGTCCGACTTCGCCCGCCTGCCTGGAGACGATCGGATGATCGCGGTGGGCGGGGAACCCGCTCAGGAGGAGGACAGCTGGCAATACCCTCGAACCGTAGAGATTTTCGATGTGGTGATCTTCGGGTTCTTATGATCTTGTTGGTGCGCCGTGCGTGCCGTCGGGGCAGGCC